>NZ_JBHTRF010000039.1:0-81085 GCF_042796115.1 Kitasatospora sp. NPDC056446
CGCCCGGTTACATTCCGAACCCGGAAGCTAAGCCTCACAGCGCCGATGGTACTGCAGGGGGGACCCTGTGGGAGAGTAGGACGCCGCCGAACAATTCTTCTAGAGAAGCCCCCGCCGGGTGAACCGGACGGGGGCTTCTCTGTTGTAGGGTCAATGTGCATTGTCATCGCACCGGACAGGAGGCCCCCGGGTGGAGGTCCAGGAGACGCGGGTCCAGACCGATCGCGTCCTCACCATCCCCAACCTGCTGAGCATGGGTCGGCTGGTCGGCGTCCCGTTTTTTCTCTGGCTCATTCTGTGGCCGGTCTTCGACGGCCCCAACAATGACGGCTGGGCGCTGCTGATCCTGATGCTGAGCGGCATCAGCGACTACCTGGACGGAAAGCTCGCCAGGCGGTGGGGGCAGATCAGCCGGGTGGGCCAGGTGCTCGATCCGCTGGCCGACCGGCTCTATGTGCTGTCCACGCTGGTCGGATTGACCTGGCGTGAGATCCTGCCGTGGTGGCTGACGGCGATTCTGCTGGCCCGCGAGGCGTTCATCGCCGTGCTTCTGCCCATTCTGAACAAGCACGGCTACGGGCCCTTGCAGGTGAGTTTCCTCGGCAAGGCCGCCACCTTCAATCTGATGTACGCGTTTCCGCTTCTGCTGCTCGGCAGTGTGGACAGCTGGATCTCGCGGCCGGCCGAGGTGGTGAGCTGGGCCTTCATCTGGTGGGGGACCACGCTCTACTGGTGGGCGGCCATTCTTTACGCGGTTCAGGCGCGCCGGATCGTCAAGGGCAGCCAGGCCGGCCCGGCGTCCGCAGTCTGAGACGTGATCTGAGAGAAGCCCCACGCTCCATCGGTGCGTCGGACGATACCTTCCGGGTAGAGAACCCTCTGGAACGGTTTGATGGACCTGCTGGTCCACCACCGCGAAGGAGGACGCACCCGTAATGAAAGCCGTAGTAATGGCAGGGGGCGAGGGCACTCGACTCCGCCCGATGACCTCCAGCATGCCGAAGCCGCTGCTTCCGGTCGCCAATAGGCCGATCATGGAGCACGTGCTTCGGCTGCTGAAGCGGCACGGCCTCTCCGACACCGTCGTCACCGTGCAGTTCCTGGCGTCGCTGGTCAAGAACTACTTCGGAGACGGCGAAGACCTGGGCATGCATCTGACGTATGCCCATGAGGAGACGCCACTGGGCACCGCGGGGAGTGTCAAGAACGCCGAGGACGCGCTCAAGGACGACTCCTTTCTGGTGATCTCCGGTGACGCGCTGACCGACTTCGATCTCTCCGAATTGATCGAATTCCATCGCAGTAAGAACGCTCTGGTCACCGTCTGTCTCACCAGGGTGCCGAACCCACTGGAGTTCGGTATCACGATCACGGACGACGACGGACGTGTGGAGCGGTTCCTGGAGAAACCGACCTGGGGGCAGGTTTTCTCCGACACCGTCAATACCGGGATCTACGTCATGGAACCCGAGGTCTTCGACTACGTCGCGGCGGGTGAGTCCGTCGACTGGTCGAGTGACGTGTTCCCACAGCTGCTGAAGGAGGGCAAGCGGGTCTACGGCTACGTGGCCGAGGGCTACTGGGAGGACGTGGGTACCCACGAGAGCTACGGCAAGGCCCAGGCGGATGTCCTGGAGGGCAAGGTCGACGTCGAGATCGACGGCTTCGAGATCTCGCCGGGCGTGTGGGTCGCCGAGGGCGCCGAGGTGGACCCCGAGGCGGTGCTCCGCGGCCCGCTGTACATCGGGGACTACGCCAAGGTCGAGGCCGGCGTCGAGATCCGCGAGCACACCGTGCTGGGCAGCAACGTGGTGGTCAAGCGCGGTGCCTTCCTGCACAAGGCGGTGGTGCACGACAACGTCTACATCGGGCCGCAGTGCAATCTGCGCGGCTGCGTGGTCGGCAAGAACACCGACGTGATGCGGGCCGCGCGGATCGAGGACGGCGCGGTGATCGGGGACGAGTGCCTGATCGGCGAGGAGTCGATCATCGGGGCCAACGTCCGGGTCTACCCGTTCAAGACCATCGAGGCCGGCGCCGTCGTCAACACCTCGGTGATCTGGGAGTCGCGCGGTCAGGAGCACCTCTTCGGGGTGCGCGGCGTCTCCGGGATCCTGAACGTCGAGATCACCCCTGAGCTGGCCGTCCGGCTGGCCGGCGCCTACGCCACGACGCTCAAGAAGGGAGCCACCGTCACCATTGCGCGTGACCACTCCCGTGGTGCGCGTGCGCTCAAACGGGCGATGATCTCGGGGCTGCAGACCTCCGCGATCGACGTCCGCGACCTGGAGAACGTGCCGATGCCGGTGGCCCGGCAGCACACCGCCCGGGGGAGCGCGGGCGGGATCTTCCTGAGGACCACGCCCGGGGTGCCGGACTCGCTGGACATCCTCTTCTTCGACGAGCGCGGCGCGGACCTCTCGCAGGCCGGGCAGCGCAAGCTCGACCGCGTCTACGCGCGCCAGGAGTACCGGCGGGCCTTCCCCGGCGAGATCGGGGACCTGACCTTCCCGTCCAGCGTCTTCGACGCCTACGCGGGCAACCTGCTGCGGGCGGTGGACACCACGGGGGTCCGGGAGGCCGGGCTGAAGGTGGTCGTGGACACCGCGCACGGGAGTGCGGCGCTTGTTCTGCCGAGCATCCTGGGCAGGCTCGGGGTGGAGGCGCTCACCGTCTCCAGCGGGCTCGACGAGGCGCGTCCGACCGAGGACGCGGAGGCGCGGCGGGCCGGGCTGGCCAGGCTCGGCGAGCTGGTCGCCTCCTCCCGGGCGGCCTTCGGCGTCCGCTTCGACCCGGTCGGCGAGCGCGTCGCGTTCGTGGACGAGCTGGGCCGGGTGATCGACGACGACCGGGCGCTGCTGGTGCTGCTGGACCTGGTCGCGGCCGAGCGGCGCAGCGGGCAGGTGGCCCTGCCGGTGACCACGACCCGGATCGCCGAGCAGGTCGCCGCGTACCACGGCACCCAGGTCATCTGGACCACGACGACACCGGACGACCTCGCGAAGGCCGCGTCCGCCGAGGGCACGGTGTTCGGCGGGGACGGGCGCGGCGGGTTCGTGGTGCCCGAGTTCAGCGGGGTGCTGGACGGGGCCGCGGCCTTCGTCCGGCTGGTCGGCCTGGTGACGCGGACCCAGCTCACGCTGAGCCAGATCGACGCCCGGATCCCGCAGGCGCACATCCGGCGGCGGGACATCGCGACGCCGTGGGCGGCCAAGGGCATGGTGATGCGCTCGGTGGTGGAGGCGGCCGGCAGCCGACGGCTGGACACCACCGACGGTGTCCGGGTGGTCGAGGCCGACGGGCGCTGGACGCTCGTACTGCCGGACCCGGCCGAGGCGACCACGCACCTGTGGGCGGAGGGCCCGGACGACGAGGCCACCGAGGCGCTGCTGGACGAGTGGGCGGCGGTGGTCGAGGGCGCCGGACGGTGACGGCCGGGAGCTGAGGACGCAACGGCCCCGATCGGCGGGGCGCACGGCACGGTCCGTGCGCCCCGCTGTCCGTTTTCGCATCATTCGGAATGGTCCGTCACTTCCGGCATGTGTGCAGCGTGTGTGCAGCTCAGGGGGCGTGCGCGGGCCCCCTCGCCGTCATGGGACGATGGTCTCCATGCCAGCGACGCCGACGCCGAGTGCCCCGAACGGGCGGTACAACCGCCCGGACGCCTCGATGTCCCTGCTGACCGGTGTGATGGACCACAGTCTGGACGAGGGCTACGCCGAGGCGGCCGCGGCCAGGGGCGGGGCGCGCGACAGCCGGATACCCGGAACGCTCCAGGGGCTGCTCACGCTGGGCGCCGGGCTCGCGCTGGTCGGAGCGGTGGTGACGGTGGGCGCGGTGAACGCGCACAAGGCCGAGCCGACGCTGGCCAAGGAGCGGGACGCGCTGATCCACCGGATCAACGACAGCAACACCTCGGCCGACCAGCTGCAGAAGCAGGTCCAGGAGCTGAGGCGCAAGGTCGACAGCACGCAGCAGCAGGCGCTCGCCTCGGGGGACGCGGGCCAGGGCGGACTGGCCGGCAGCGTCGGCCTGGGCGAGGTGGCCGGGCCGGGCGTGAAGCTGGTCCTGGAGGACGCGGCAGGAACGGGTCTGGGCGGCAACGTCGACCCCCGGGCTGGGCAGGGCTTCTCCAACAGCGGCCGGCTGCGTGACCGCGACCTGCAACTGGTGGTGAACGGCCTCTGGGGATCCGGGGCCGAGGCGGTGTCGATCAACGGCCAGCGGATGACCGCGCTGTCCGCGATCCGGGCCGCGGGCGAGGCGGTGCTGGTGGACAACCGGCCGCTGGTGCCGCCCTACACGATCCAGGCGATCGGGGACGGGCCGAAGCTCCTCACCGCCTTCGAGAACGACATGGCCGGGCAGTACCTGCGGCTGCTCCAAGAGAAGTACGGCATCAAGTCGACGCTCTCCACGCAGAAGAGCCTGACGCTGCCGGCGGCGGTGGGGGTGACGCTGCGGACCGCGCTGCCGGTCACGCCGGAGCCCTCGGCGACGGTGACTCCCTCGTCCGTGCCGGCACCGGGTGGAACGTCCTCGCCCGGCGCCGGAACCCCGGAGAGCCCGAACGCGTCCGTCTCACCATCGGCCTCAGCTTCACCATCCGCGCCCGGCGGTGGCCCGACCCCCAAGCGGCGGCCGTCGACCGGAGCCGCCAAGACCACGACAGGGACAGGAGCAGCCAGACCGTGATTGCCGTACTGGGTCTTGTGATCGGGGTGGTCGTCGGCCTCTTCGTCCAACCCGAGGTGCCGGACGCCGTCGTTCCCTACCTGCCGATCGCGGTGGTCGCGGCGCTGGACGCGGTGTTCGGCGGCGTCCGGGCGATGCTCGACGGGATCTTCAACGACAAGGTGTTCATCGTCTCGTTCCTGTCGAACGTGGTCGTCGCCGCCCTGATCGTCTTCCTGGGCGACCAGCTGGGCGTCGGCTCGCAGCTGTCCACGGGTGTGGTCGTCGTCCTCGGCATCCGCATCTTCTCCAACGCGGCCGCGATCCGGCGTCATGTCTTCCGTGCCTGAGCCGGGCCGCGAGCAGGCGGAGGAGAAGCGGGAGAAGGAGCGGGAGCCGGCTGCCCAGACGACCGTCGGGGAGACCGCCGGGAAGCCGGTCGAGGCGCCCGTGCCGGAGCCGGACGGCGAGGCCGGTCCGGACGGGGCGGCGGACGCCGACGGGGCGGCCGTGGAGCCGCCGGAGCCTGCCGAGGACGCGACGCGGGCCGCGGCCGGGGCGGAGTCCGACGCCGAGGCCGAGGTCGAGGCTGAGGTCGAGGTCGATTCGCCGCCGGAGCCGACGCTGCGGCTGCTGAAGCCGGTCCGGCCGGAGCCGGTGCCGGGTCCTCGGGCCGAGCCCGTTCCCGAGCCTGACGCTGAACCTGAACCTGAGCCTGAGGCCGTTCCCGAGCCTGAGCCCGAGCCCGGGCCCGAGCCCGGGCCGGGCCCTGCCGAGGGGGAGGCCGTCGAGCCGCCGCCCGCGGCGGACCGGAACGCCGGGCGGCAGCGCCTGCAAGCCGCGCTGTGGCCCCCGCGACTGTCGCGCGGGCAGCTGGTGGTGGCACTGCTGCTGTTCTCGCTCGGCCTGGCACTGGCGATCCAGGTGCGGTCGACCAACGACCACCACAGCCAGCTGCGCGGGGCCCGCCAGGAGGACCTGGTCCGGATCCTCGACGAACTGGACAGCCGTCAGCAGCGTCTCCAGCAGGAGAAGGCCGAGCTGGAGCAGTCCCTGGCGAAGTTGGAGAACAGCTCCAACCAGGCCAAGGAGGCCCAGGAGCAGACCAGGAAGAAGGTGACCGAGCTGGGCGTGCTGGCCGGTACGGTCAAAGCCACTGGTCCGGGCATCGTACTCACGGTCGATGATCCCCAAGGGCAGGTGAAGGCAGATATGCTGCTGGACACCCTGCAGGAACTTCGAGCGGCGGGGGCGGAGGCGATTCAGATCAACGATGTGCGCGTGGTGGTCAACACCTACTTCACCGACCTCCCGGGCGGTGGGGTGCAGATCGACGGGAAGAAGGCCTCGCAGCCCTATCGGTTCACCGTCGTGGGGAACCCGCAGGACCTGACGCCCGCGCTGAACATCCCGGGTGGTGTCGTCCGCACGCTGGAGAGCCACCAGGCGCGGGCGACGATCACCCAGCAGCAGAAGGTCGTCGTGGACGCGCTCGTGGATCCGAAGACGCCGCAGTACGCCAAGCCGGCTTCGAAGTGACGCGGCGCTCGACGAACGGCCCGTCACGGGCGGGCGGCACCCGGTGCGGGGCGCCGCCGTCACGTGGGCGAGACTGGTTCGGACCAGTACGCTCCGCAGCAACAACCGCCGCACCAACCGTCGGAGTACCACTCCAGCGGGCCCGAGCCGCAACCGGGCTCGCGGCCTGTCCGAGGTTCTCACCCTGCCCCGCGGGCGGGTCTGTCACACGCAAGGGGATTCGCCCGTGAGTTTCTTCTCGAAGTTGTTCGGTCGCAACAAGGGCCGCGACGCGGCCGCCGTCGAGGCGCCGACCGCGCGCCACCGCCGGCCAGAGGACGAGCCCGCCGTGCCGGGCATGCGACCCGCCCCCGAGGCGGCGCCGTACGCGGGACAGCAGGCGTACCGCGACGGCGGCGCCGCCCAGTACGCGGGGAATCCGGCGGGCTACGGCGCGTCGGTTGACCCCTCCGGCGACCCGCGCATAGGTTTCCCGTCAGCACCCTCAACCTCTGGTGGAGGGTTTGCTCCGGACCCGTACGCCGGGCACAACCCGTCGGGTGTGCCGCGCCAGGAGGCTGTGAACATGGCTGGCCCCTCTCCGTGCCCCAGGTGCGGCAACCGGAACCCGGCCGCGGCCCGGTTCTGTTCCAACTGCGGTACGGCGCTGCGCGGCGGCCTGCTGCCGGAGGGGGCGGCGGAGACCACGTCGACCATCTCCATCTCCGGCCTGGAGTCGTACGACCCCACTACGACGACCGGTACCGGTGCCACGCCGGCCCTGTCGGCCGAGGTGCTGTCGGCGATCGACGCCCTGCCGCCGGGCTCGGCCCTGCTGATCGTGCAGCGCGGTCCGAACTCGGGCAGCCGCTTCCTGCTGGACTCGGACGTCACCACGGCGGGGCGTCACCCGCAGGGCGACATCTTCCTGGACGACGTCACGGTCTCGCGCCGGCACGTGGAGTTCCGTCGCACCCCGGTCGGCTTCAGCGTCGCGGACGTGGGCAGCCTCAACGGCACCTACGTGAACCGGGAGCGGATCGACGAGGTGTCGCTGAACAACGGCGACGAGGTCCAGATCGGGAAGTACCGGCTGGTGTTCTTCGCCGGCCACAACCGGGGGTACTGAAACCAACGTCGGCAGGAGCCCGAGTGAATACGAATACCCCTTCCTCTTCTCTCGGGGCGACCACCCCATCCCCGTCCGGTCCGTCTGCGGACCGCGGCGGGCGCGGGGTGGTCGCGGGCCCCAGGCAGCCGGTCCGCGCCGAGCGGGCCGTCGGGCGCCGGCGCGGCGGTGACGAACTGCTGAGCATTGGTGCGGTGCTGGCCTTCCTGCGCGACGACTTCCCCGAGGTGACCATCTCCAAGATCCGCTTCCTGGAGGCGGAGGGGCTGGTCGAGCCGCAGCGCACGCCCTCCGGGTACCGCAAGTTCAGCCCCGCCGACGTCGAGCGGCTGGCCTACGTCCTGCGGATGCAGCGTGACCACTACCTGCCGCTGCGGGTGATCCGTGAGCACCTGGACGCCATCGAGCGCGGCGAGGCCCCGCCCGCCCTGCCCTCCGCGGCCGACACCCGGCCCGGGCCGATGGAGGAGGCGGACCGGGAGCTGGTGGCCTCCGCCGAGGTGTCGTCCGGGGTCAGGCTGGGTCGCGCCGAGTTGCTGGCCGCGGCCGAGGCCGGGGAGCGGGAACTGGTCGAGTGGGAGGCGTACGGGCTGGTCGCACCGGGGCCGGACGGCGGGTACGACGGCGAGGCGCTGCAGGTGGCCCGGCTGGTCGCGGAGCTCGGCCGGTACGGGCTGGAGCCGCGGCACCTGAGAGCCATGAAGGCGGCGGCCGACCGCGAGATCACGCTGGTGGAACAGGTGGTGGCGCCGTTGCGGCGGCACCGGAACCCGCAGACCAGGGCGCACGCGGAGGCCACCGCGCGGGAGCTCGCGACGCTGTCCGTACGGCTGCACGCGGCCATGGTCCAGGCCGGTCTGCGAACCCGCGGGTAGCCGCCGAGGCGGCTACCAGGCGCCGGGGGCAGCGCGCTGACCAGCGGCGTCGGCCCTGCGCTTTCATATCCGGGATCGGAGCCATAGGGTTGCGTGTGTGAATGAGCTCGACGTCGTGGGTGTCCGAGTGGAGATGCCTTCCAACCAGCCGATCGTGCTGCTGCGGGAGGTCGGGGGAGACCGCTACCTGCCGATCTGGATCGGCCCCGGCGAGGCGACCGCGATCGCCTTCGCCCAGCAGGGCATGACGCCGGTGCGCCCGCTGACGCACGACCTGTTCAAGGACGTCCTGGAGGCGCTCGGGCAGCAGCTCACCGAGGTGCGGATCACCGACCTGCGGGAGGGTGTGTTCTACGCCGAGCTGGTGTTCGCCGGCGGTGTCGAGGTGAGCGCCCGGCCGTCCGACGCGATAGCGCTGGCGCTGCGGACCGGGACGCCGATCTACGGGAGCGAGGAGGTGCTCGCCGAGGCGGGCATCGCGATCCCGGACGAGCAGGAGGACGAGGTCGAGAAGTTCCGCGAGTTCCTCGACCAGGTGTCGCCCGAGGACTTCGGGGGCAGCGGCCCGCAGTAGCGGGGACCGGTTGCTCGACTGTTCGGTCTGCCGTTTTGCCAAAAACCGTCGACCTACCCACACTAGGGGCACGAAAAACCACTCTCCTGAGTGAAGTGGTTTGCCCGGCCCGGCGTGGCGATCGTTGACGGGTCATAGGGGACTGCCTACCGTCAGGAGTGGCTGTCCGGGTGGCCGATGCCCGCAGTCGGGATGCCCGCAGCACAAGTGGACGGAGGCAGGCATGAGCAGCACCGGCGATGACGCGGCAGTGGGAGGCCTGTGCGCCGTGCACGTACCGCGCACCGCTCGCACCGTCACGGACCTGTCCCGGGTGGGCAGGTTCCCGGCCGTGCAACCGGGCCAGCCGGCCATCGAGCGGCTGGCCCCGACATCCGAACTGATCGGTTTCCGCGGCCCGACGGCCTGCGCGGCGGCCGGGATCACCTACCGCCAGTTGGACTACTGGGCCCGCACCGGGCTGCTGGAGCCCAGCGTCCGGACGGCGTACCCGGCGACCAGCCAGCGGCTCTACAGCTTCCGCGACGTCCTGCTGCTGAAGATCGTGAAGCGGCTGCTCGACGCCGGCGTCTCGCTGCAGAACATCCGCGTGGCCGTCGCCCACCTCCAGGCCGCCGACCAGGCCGGCCTGGCCGGGATGACGCTGATGTGCGACGGCGCGACGGTGTACGAGTGCACCACCCCGCAGCAGGTGGTGGATCTGCTGAAGGGCGGTCAGGGGGTCTTCGGCATCGCGGTGGGAGCGGTCTGGCGGGAGCTGGAGCTCACCCTCGGGCGGCTGCACGCGGAGCGCACCGACACCGGCGAGACGCTGGTCGGGCAGGACCCGGCCGACGAACTGGCCCAGCGGCGCAACCGGGCGGTCTGAGCAGGCTTTCGACGGGGCCGCGGGCCCGGACGGGGAACCGTTCGGGGCCGCGGCCCCGTCGTGTTGCCTGGCGAAACGATCGAGGGAGGGCACATGGGGGTCGGCACCGGGATAGCCGGGCTGCTGCGGCGCAGGGCCGGACTGCTGCGGACGCGGCTGCGGCAGCGGAGGACGCAGCGCAGGGTGTTCCAGGCCGGGACGGTGCTGTGCGCGCTGGCGCTGGCGCCGAGCGCCTGGGTGTGGCTCTCAGCGGGGGACCGGGTCGGCACCGTGGAGAGCGCGCCGTCCGCGCCGGTCGCGGTGGTCTTCGGCGCCGGGCTGGACGAGGGCAGGCCGTCGCCCTACCTGGAGCACCGGCTGGTCGCGGCGGTCGACCTGTACCGGACGGGCAAGGTGCGGGCGATCCTGGTGACCGGGGACAACGGGCGGGTCGAGTACGACGAGCCCGACGCGATGTTCACGTACCTGACCGGGCACGGGGTGCCGGCGGACCGGGTCGTCCGGGACTACGCGGGCTTCGACACCTGGGACTCCTGCACCCGGGCGCACCGGATCTTCGGGGTGGACCGCGCGGTGCTGGTCAGCCAGGACTTCCACGTCCGGCGGGCGTTGGCGCTCTGCGAGGCGGCGGGGATCTCCTCGTACGCGGTCGGGGTGCCGGAACTGCACGACACGACCTGGCTGTACGGCGGGCTGCGGGAGGTCGCCGGGGCGGGCAAGGCGGCGGTCAACGCCTGGCTGCGGCCGGACCCGGTGTTCCTCGGGCCCAAGGAGGACGGCATCCCGAAGGCGCTGGCGGAGGCCGCGGGGGAGTAGCCGGCACCGCCCCGGCCACAGGGCTTCGGGCGGGGCGTCGGCCGGGGCCGACGGGGGGCGACGGCGGGACGGCCGCCGGCACCGGCCGGGTTCGCACGCACTGTCGGACCCGTACGCGATGATCGGCGGGTGCGATCACTGCCGAGCATCATCCACCTCGACATGGACGCCTTCTTCGCGGCGGTGGAGCAGGCGGCCAAGCCGAGCCTGCGCGGAAAGCCGGTGATCGTCGGCGGGCTCGGCGGGCGCGGGGTGGTCTCCACGGCCTCGTACGAGGCGCGGAAGTTCGGGGTGCACTCGGCGATGCCGATGGCGCAGGCGCGCCGGCTCTGCCCCAACGCGGCGTTCCTGTCCGGCCGCTTCGAGGCCTACCGGCAGGTCAGCGAGATCGTCATGGGCCTGCTGCGGGAGCTGTCGCCGCTGGTGCAGCCGCTCAGCCTGGACGAGGCCTTCGTGGACCTGGAGGCCGGTCCGTACGGCCCGGTGCTGCTGGAGGCGGACCACGAGACCGGCGAGCGGCTGGTGCTCGCGCTGGCGGAGGACCTGCGGGCGGACATCCGGCGGCTGACCGGGCTGACCGGCTCGGTGGGGGCGGCCGGGACGAAGCTGATGGCCAAGGTCGCGTCCGAGCAGGCCAAGCCGGACGGCCTGGTGCTGATCGAGCCGGGGCAGGAGCGGGCCGTGCTGGGGCCGATGCCGGTGCGGGCGCTGCCCGGGATCGGGCCGGCCACCGAGCAGGTGCTGCGGCGGGCCGGGCTGGCGACGGTGGCCGACCTCGCGGAGGCGGGGGAGGCGGAGCTGGTCCAGTTGCTCGGGCGGGCGCACGGCGCCGGGGTCCACCAGATGTCGACGGGGGTGGACGAGCGGCCCGTGGTGGCCGACCAGGACGCCAAGTCGGTCTCGGTGGAGGACACCTACGAGGTGGACCTGGCCGACCGGGAGCGGGTGCTGCGCGAGGTCGAGGCGCTGGCCGCGCGGTGCGTGCGGCGGCTGCGGGCGGCCGGGCGCTCGGGGCGGACGGTGGTGCTCAAGGTCCGCCGGTTCGACTTCTCGACGCTGACCCGCTCGGAGACGCTCGGCGGGCCGACGGACGACGAGGCGGTGATCACCGCGACCGCCCGGCGGCTGGCCGAGCAGGTCGACATCACCGGTGGGGTCCGGCTGCTCGGTGTCGGTGTCGCCCAACTCGCCGACTACACCCAGGAGGACCTGTTCGCCCAGGCCCTGCGGGAGGAGGCGGCGGAGCACGCGGAGGCGGTGGCCGAGGCCGCGGAGGCCGAGGAGGAGCCGGAGGCCGTCGTGGTGCGCCGCTGGATGCCCGGACAGGACGTCCGGCACGCGGAGTTGGGGCCCGGCTGGGTGCAGGGCAGCGGGGTCGGGCGGGTCACCGTGCGGTTCGAGACGCCGTGGAGCGGGCCGGGGCGGGTGCGCACCTTCGCGGTGGAGGATCCGGCGCTCGAACCGGCCCGGCCGCTGCCGCTGCGCCGGCCCGAGGGGGAGGGCGACGACGGGGGAGCGGCCGGGGGCGAGGGGCCGTGAGACACGAAACGGCCCCACCCGGTGGGGGAGTACCGGGTGGGGCCGTATCACCGTGCCGGTCCCCGTACGTTCGTGATGCCCTCGCGACGTACGGAGGCCGGGGCCCCGCGCCCTGTCCCTGAGCGCGGGGGCCGGACGCCCTGTCAGGCGTCGGTCTTGACCAGCTTGTCGCTGGAGTCCTGCCGGGCCGAGCCGCCGATGACGGTCGAGACGGCGGCCGGCTTGGCGGTGCGGATCAGGAACGGGACGACGCCGGCGACGAGGCAGACGACGGCCGCGGTCCAGAACGCGTGCTTGTAGGCGTCCAGGGTGGGCAGGGTGAGCGGGATCTGCGGCGGCAGCTTCATGGTGTCGCCGGTCAGGATGGCGGCCATGACGGCGGTGCCGATGGCGCCACCGACCGTGCGCAGCACGGAGTTCATGCCGTTGGCGATGCCGCTCTGCTCGACCGGGACGGCGCCGTTGATGTAGGCCGGCATCGCGGCGAACGCGAGGCCGACGCCGAGGCCGAAGATCGCCGACGAGGTGTAGAGGTCACCCTCGTGGCCGTGCCGCAGGGCCAGGTAGGCCATCGCGACGGCGCCGAGGACGCCACCGAGGACCAGCGGAAGGCGCGGGCCGCGACGGGCGATCAGCAGGGCGCCGACCGGGGCGGCGACCATCGAGCCGATCGCGGACGGCAGCAGCAGGATGCCGGCGTGCAGGACGGTGGCGGTGAAGCCGTAGTGGGTCAGCTTCTCCGGGGTCTGGGCGAAGTTGCTGATGACCATGAAGGAGCCGTACATGCCGAAGCCGATGAGCAGGCCGGCCGTGTTGGTGAAGGCCACGGCCGGGCGGGACATCATCTTCATGTCCACCAGGGGGTGCGCGACCTTGGTCTCGATGACGCCCCAGACCAGGGCGACGACGGCCGCGACCGCGAACAGGCCGAGGGTCTTGGTGGAGGTCCAGCCCCAGTGGTTGCCCTGGCTGACCGCGACCAGCAGGGCGGAGAGCCAGCCGGCCAGGGTGATCGCGCCGAGCGGGTCGGCGCCGCCCTCCTTGTCGGTGACCGGGTCGGACGGGACGCGGACGGCGACGAGCGCGATCGCGATCAGGCCGAAGACCAGGCCCATCCAGAAGATCGACTTGTAGTTCCAGTGCTCCAGCAGGAGACCGGTGGCGACCAGGCCGAGCCCGGAGCCGACGCCCATCGAGGCGCTGATGGCGGCGACGCCGCCGGTCACCTTCTGCTTGGGCAGCTCGTCGCGGACGATGCTGATCGCCAGCGGCATCACGCCACCGCCGGCGCCCTGGAGGACGCGGGCGACGACCAGCCAGGTGAAGGAGTGGGTGCTGACCGCCAGCGCGGAACCGGCGACGAGGCCCGCCAGCGAGATCAGCAGCATCGGCTTGCGGCCCCGGAGGTCGCCGAAGCGGCCCAGGAGGGGAGTCAGCACGGCTGCGGAGAGCAGGTTGGCGGTCATCAGCCAGGTGACGCTGGAGGCCGAGACGCTCAGTTCCTTGGCCAGCGAGGGCAGGATCGGGACGACCGCGGTCTGCACCACGCTGAACGACAGCATCGCCAGGATGAGGGCCGGCAGGACCCGGGCGCTGCTCTGCTTCTCGGCCGCGGTGGTGGGCTGTGGTGCCTCACTCACGGTTGCTTCCTCCCGTACATAGTGAATGAACTGAAGTAACCATGCAGGGAGATACTTCAGAGTGTCAAATATCGAGCGGTTAAGCTTTGGCAAAGGCGGAGGACCCCGGCCGTGACGGCCGGGGTCCTCTCGTGTGCTGGGGTCGGGTCTGTACGGTGGTCGGGTCAGACGAGGGGGCGCAGGGCGGCCGTACGGGCGGTGTCCGGCGCCGGTGCGGCGGTCGCGTGCGGGGCCGGGGCGGCCGAGTGCGGCGGGGTGGCGGTGGCCGCGGGCGGGGTGCCGTCGTGGATCTCGACCTGCTCGCGGCGGAGTTCCTCGCGGATCACCTCCTCCTCGGTGTAGCGCTCGACGACGAGGCGGACGCGCTCGACCGGGGCGAGGTACTTGCGGACCACCGCGCGTTCCTCACGGAGGGTGACCTCTTCGACAGCCTCGGCGATGTCCCGCTCGGTCAGCGCGGCCCGCTCGGCCTCACCGACCGGGATCCGCTCGACCCGGACGCGCTCGCGGACCACCGGGACGCGGCGCTCGACCTGTTCGGTCGTCACGTACTTGCGGAGCTTGGCGGTGCCCACCGTGTGCCACTCGGTGGTGACGTCCAGCCGCTCCTCGCGGCAGGTGATCTCGACCGGGCCGCTCGGGGCGGTCCGGGGCGTGCCGGCGGCGGGGGCGGCGGCGGTCGACGCCGCGGTGGGCCGGGGCTTCGGTTCCACCACCGGGCTCGGGGCCGGGGCGGCTGTCGAGGCCACGGGTGCCGGGGGCGTGACGACCGGCGCGGCGGTGGAGAGGGTGCGCACATCGGCCTCCGGGGCGTGGTCGGTGGTGGTGGTGGAGGTGGCGGCCGGGCCCGGCTCCGAGGAGTGGAAGGCGAGCGGCTTGACGGCGGCCGCCGCGGCCGGGGCGGCCGCGGTGACGGCCGACGTGGTGCCGAAGTCGAGGTCGGGCTCGGCCCGTTTGCCGTTCCGGTCGGCCGGGTGGCCGTCCACCGGGGTGTCGAGGCCGTAGTAGCGGTAGAGCTGGAGCTCCTGGGCGGGGGACAGGTGCTGGCCCACGCCGAAGTCCGGCGACTCCTTGACCAGCGACTTGTCGTACGGCACCCGGAGCTCGTCGCCGGAGAACTCGCTCGTGGTGAGCGGGACGAAGGCGTCCCGGCCGAAGATGCCGGTGCGGACGGCGGCCCACTCGGGCCGGCCCGTCGCGTCGTCCAGGTACACCTCGTCGACCGTGCCGATCTTGTCGCCGTTGCGGTCGACCGCCTTGTGGCCGATGAGGTCCCGGGGGTCGATGTCGGTCTGCACTCTTTCCTCCAGTGCGCTGCGCTTGCGGAACTCCCGCAGGAAGGCGGCCGGATCACCCGTGCCCTCGGCCACTTCACACCAAATGCCATGAATCGGGCGGGCGCGACCGGGGGTGCGCCGGACGGGGTGCTTGCTGGGCCGTCCGGGGGACGCGCGTAGATCCGGGGTGACCTGAAGCACCCGTGATCGGGGGGCCTCCCGCTGGTACCCTGGGCGGCGACCGCAGAGCCCGCTCGGGAGAGTCTCCGATCGCGAAAAGCGCTGGTCGGAGCGCCGAAGGAGCAACTCCTCCCCGGAATCTCTCAGGCATCCGTACCGTGTGGGGTAGGTCACTCTGGAAAGCAGGGCAGGAGTGTCGGCGCGGGAGCCGGCCACCACCACCCTCACCGACGGTGCAAGCCGACGGAGCGCCCACAGCGCGCCGTGCGGGTGAAGCTCTCAGGTCCCGATGACAGAGGGGGAGGCCTGTCGGGTCCGTTCGTCGTGGTCGAGCCGCTGTCCGCAGCGGGGATGGCCGGTCGGCGTGCGCACCCCAGCCGGTCCGTGACCAGGAGGCCTCGACCACCATGAACGCCCAGCCGAACGCGGGACGCCCCACCGGCGCCTCGACCCTCACCGAGCTTGAGCTGGCCAGTCCCTTCGAGAACCGCCACATCGGCCCCGACGCCGCCGCGCAGGAGAAGATGCTGGCGTCCGTCGGCTACGCCTCGCTGGACGAGCTCTCCGCCACCGCCGTGCCCGAGGCGATCCGCTCCATCACCGGCCTGGACCTGCCCGCCGGTCGGAGCGAGGCCCAGGTCCTCGCCGAGCTGCGCGAGCTGGCCGGCCGCAACCAGGTGCTCCAGCCGATGATCGGCCTGGGCTACTACGGCACCTTCACGCCGCCGGTGATCCTGCGCAACGTCATGGAGAACCCGGCCTGGTACACCGCGTACACCCCGTACCAGCCGGAGATCTCGCAGGGCCGCCTGGAGGCGCTGCTCAACTTCCAGACCATGGTCTCCGACCTGACCGGTCTGTCGACCACCGGCTCCTCGCTGCTGGACGAGGGCACCGCGGCCGCCGAGGCGATGGCCCTGGCCCGCCGCGTCACCAAGGTCAAGGGCGGTGTCTTCCTGGTCGACGCCGAGACCCTGCCGCAGACCATCGCCGTGATCAACACCCGGGCCGTGCCGACCGGTGTCGAGGTCGTCGTCGCCGACCTGTCCGAGGGCATCCCGGCCGAGATCGCCGAGCGCGGCGTCTTCGGCCTGCTGGTGCAGTACCCGGGCGCCACCGGCGTGGTCCGCGACCTCGCCCCGGTGATCGAGCAGGCGCACGGCCTGGGCGCGATCGTCGCCGTCGCCGCCGACCTGCTGGCGCTGACCCTGCTCAAGTCCCCGGGCTCGCTGGGCGCCGACATCGCCTGCGGTACCTCGCAGCGCTTCGGTGTCCCGATGGGCTTCGGCGGCCCGCACGCCGGCTACCTCTCGGTGCGCGCCGAGTACGCCCGCTCGCTGCCCGGCCGCCTGGTCGGCGTCTCCGTCGACTCCGACGGCAACCGCGCCTACCGCCTGGCGCTGCAGACCCGCGAGCAGCACATCCGCCGCGAGAAGGCCACCAGCAACATCTGCACCGCCCAGGTGCTGCTCGCCGTCATGGCCTCGATGTACGCGGTCTACCACGGCCCGGACGGCCTCGCCGACATCGCCCGCCGCACCCACCGCTACGCCGCCGCCCTGGCCGAGGGCCTGCGGGCCGGCGGCGTCGAGCTGCTGCACGGCGAGTTCTTCGACACCGTCACCGCCGTCGTCCCGGGCCGCGCGGCCGAGATCGCCGCCGCCGCCCGCGCGAACGGCATCAACCTGTACCAGGACGGCGCGGACCGGATCTCCGTCTCCACCGACGAGACCACCACCCGCGAGCACCTGGCCGGTGTCTGGGCCGCGTTCGGCGTGCCGGCGGTCGAGGCCGCCGAGGGCGCCGAGGCGCTGCCGGGCGCGCTGCTGCGCGAGGACGAGTACCTGACCCACCCCGTCTTCCACAGCCACCGCTCGGAGACCGCCATGCTGCGCTACCTGCGCCGCCTGTCGGACCGGGACTACGCGCTGGACCGCGGCATGATCCCGCTGGGCTCCTGCACCATGAAGCTCAACGCGACCACCGAGATGGAGGCGGTGACCTGGCCGGAGTTCGGCCAGCTGCACCCCTTCGCGCCGATCGAGCAGGCCCAGGGCTACCTGACCCTGATCCGCCAGCTGGAGCAGCAGCTGGTCGAGGTGACCGGCTACGACGCCGTCTCGATCCAGCCGAACGCCGGTTCGCAGGGCGAGCTGGCCGGCCTGCTGGCCGTCCGCGCCTACCACCACGGCAACGGCGACACCCAGCGCGACGTCTGCCTGATCCCGTCCTCCGCGCACGGCACCAACGCCGCCTCCGCGGTGATGGCCGGCATGCGCGTGGTCGTGGTGAAGACCCTGGTCGACGGCGACGTGGACGTCGAGGACCTGAAGGCCAAGATCGAGCAGCACCGCGACAACCTGTCGGTGCTGATGGTCACCTACCCGTCCACCCACGGCGTGTACGAGACCCAGATCACCGAGATCTGCGCCCTGGTGCACGAGGCCGGCGGCCAGGTGTACGTCGACGGCGCCAACCTGAACGCCCTTGTCGGCCTGGCCAAGCCGGGCAAGTTCGGCGCGGACGTCTCGCACCTGAACCTGCACAAGACCTTCTGCATCCCGCACGGCGGTGGCGGCCCGGGCGTCGGCCCGGTCGCGGTGCGCGCCCACCTGGCGCCGTACCTGCCGAACCACCCGCTGCAGGAGGAGGCCGGCCCGGCCACCGGCGTCGGCCCGATCTCGGCCGCGCCGTGGGGCTCGGCGGCGATCCTGCCGATCTCCTGGGCGTACGTCCGGCTGATGGGCGGCGAGGGCCTCAAGCACGCGACCCAGGTCGCGGTGCTGAACGCCAACTACATCGCCAAGCGCCTGGCCCCCCACTTCCCGGTGCTCTACACCGGTCCGGGCGGGCTGGTCGCGCACGAGTGCATCATCGACCTGCGCCCGCTGACCAAGGAGACGGGCGTGACGGTGGACGACATCGCCAAGCGCCTGATCGACTACGGCTTCCACGCGCCGACGATGTCCTTCCCGGTGGCCGGCACGCTGATGATCGAGCCGACCGAGTCCGAGGACCTGCACGAGATCGACCGGTTCTGCGACGCGATGATCGAGATCCGCGCCGAGATCGACAAGGTCGGCTCGGGCGAGTGGGCGGCCGACGACAACCCGCTGCGCAACGCCCCGCACACCGCCGCCGAGCTGGCCGGCGACTGGGCGCACGGCTACTCGCGGCAGGACGCCGTCTTCCCGGCGGGCGTCAACCCGGCGGACAAGTACTGGCCGCCGGTGAGCCGGATCGACGGTGCGTACGGCGACCGCAACCTGGTCTGCTCCTGCCCGCCGCTGGACGAGTACGGCGTCTGACGGATCCCGGCAGCGCGCGGCGTCCGGAAGGATCGCCGCGCGGCGCGGACGGACGGCAGGGCCCCGGCGGAGACTTCCGCCGGGGCCCTGCCCGTTCTCGTGCGTCGGTTCGGCGGCTGCCCCCGCCGTACGGCCGGACCGAGGGGTCAGGCCGCGTGGGCGACAGGGCGGCGCGGGGCGATGACCCGGCCGTCGGGCAGCAGCTCTCCGGTGTCCTCGAACAGGACAACGCCGTTGCAGAGCAGGCTCCAGCCCTGCTCCGGGTGGCAGGCCACCGATACGGCGGCCTCGCGGTCCTCGGACTCGGCCGACGGGCAATCAGGACGGTGCTGGCACATGCGTACCCTCGCTTCGCTCTGCGATCCTCCCCGTGGTGCGGTCGCCGGAGGTCGTGCCGGTCCGGGGCCGCCGCGGTAGTCGGATCCTGTCCGGGCACCGACCAGGTGTTGACCGGCGCTCAAGTGGGTAGGACAGGTGGTCCTTCCACGCTGGTTCCCAGTGTCGGCATCGGCGGACGTGCGCGCAGGTATTTCGTGACATGCGCCACAACTCCCGGGCAGAGATCACCCGTTCAGGTGGCGAAGAGGGGACGATCCGCACCGGTGGGCCAGGCGGGGGATGACCCGATCGGGCCATGGCGGGTGGCCTGTCCGGGTGCTCGCCGTTCGAGTGGGGCACCCGCCGACGGGCGCCGGGGCACGGCGGAGGGCCGCCGGGCGGGTGGTCCGGCGGCCCGTGCGTACGGCTGCGGACGGCTCAGGAGGAGCCGAGCAGCAGCGGCCTGACGAGCGGCGCCCGGGCCAGCAGCGGCAGGAGCTCGGCGGCGGGGTAGGCGCGGTGCGCGGTGACGCCGAGTGGGGCCGGGGCGAGCGGGATCAGCAGGTCGGCGGCCGGACCGGTGTCGGGGCTGTGCAGCCAGAGCGCGGTGGCGTACTGGCCCGGGAAGGTCAGCAGCCGGGGCTGCCGGCGGCCCGGGGAGGTCTGGGCGAGCTGCCAGGCCTCACGCAGCGCCCGGACCGTCGAGTCGAGGTAGGGGCCGGCGGTGAAGTGGGAGAACGTGTGGCCTTCGACGCCCTGTACCACCTCGGCGGCGGCGGCCACCTCGGCGCCGTCCTTGATCAGGAAGCGCCAGCCGGTGCGGCGGGCGGCGGGCAGTTCGGGGCGTGGGCCGTCCAGGACGTGCACCGCGAGCGGGTGGGCGGGGACGAGTGGGCCGGCCGGGTGACGAAGCGCTGCGGCGGCGGGCTGGCGCAGCGCGGTCTCCGAGTCGAGTGCGCCCAGGACCGCGCGCAGGGCGCTCGGTGGGGGCTGGGGGGTCTGCAGGGTCATGGCGGTGTCCGCCTCTCCAGGCGAGATCGGCGTGCGAGTGCGGCATACCGGCATGGCGCGGCGCGTCATCGGTGACGGGGCCTGGCCGTGTCCGGTTGTGCAGGATCGCGGTGCCGGCGCGGTCGCCGCCGTCGAGAGGGCGTCGGGGCGGGAGCGGACCGGCCGGAGCGCTGTGCGAATTCCATCGAACAGATGCGCAGGGTGATCTGTTTATCACAGGCAGTGGCGCCGGGCAAGTCTGCAGATGGTCTGAATTTCCGTCAGTTGCCTTGCATTGCAAGCCAGTACAAGCATTCGGGTATCGATCTTCGAGCCGGGCATGATGGTTGCACGGTCGGTCGGCCGGTGGCTCGACAGGGTGTCTCAGGAGGAGGGGACCGTGGGCGAGAAGGTCGTGGCGACTCGGGCGGATCTGGCGGACCGGCAGTTGTACCGGCGCAAGCTCCAGGCCTGTCAGGAAGCACTGGGACGGATGCTGCGGGAGGACCGCTTCGACCGGCCACGGGCCGTGATGGGGCTGGAGATCGAGCTCAACCTGGCCGACGAGCAGGGCCTGCCGGCCATGAGCAACGCCCAGGTGCTGAGCGCCATCGGCTCCAGCGACTTCCAGACCGAGCTGGGAAAGTTCAACATCGAGGTCAACATCGCCCCGCACCGGCTCTGCGGGCACGTCTTCGAGGACCTGCGCGAGGAGATCGACACCGGGCTGCGCTACGCCGACCGGCGGGCCGCCGAGGCGGGCGCCCGGATCGTCATGGTCGGCATCCTGCCGACCCTGGAGCACGCCCACACCGGGCTGGACGCGATGAGCCACAACCAGCGGTACACCCTGCTCAGCGACCAGATCCTGGCCGCCCGGGGGGAGGAGATCGCGCTGGACATCGACGGCGTCGAGCACCTCCAGCTGGAGTCCATCACCATGGTCGCCGAGGCCGCCGCGACCTCGCTGCAACTGCACCTCCAGGTGACCCCGCAGCGCTTCTCCTCGGTGTGGAACGCCGCCCAGGCGCTCTGCGGGCCGCAGCTCGCGATCGGGGCGAACTCGCCGTTCCTGTTCGGGCGGGAGCTGTGGCGGGAGACCCGTCCGGTGCTCTTCCAGCAGGCCTGCGACACCCGTTCGGCGGAGCTCAAGGCCCAGGGCGTGCGCCCGATCACCTGGTTCGGCGAGCGCTGGGTCGACTCGGCGTACGACCTGTTCGAGGAGAACCTGCGCTACTTCCCCGCGCTGCTGCCGATCTGCGACGACGAGGACCCGCTGAAGGTGTTGGCCTCCGGCGGCGCGCCCAAACTCGCCGAGATGCGGCTGCACAACGGCACCATCTACCGCTGGAACCGGCCCATCTACGACATCGCGGGCGGGGTGGCGCACCTGCGGGTGGAGAACCGGGCGCTGCCGGCCGGGCCGACGGTGGCCGACACCCTGGCCAACGCCGCCTTCTACTACGGGCTGGTGCGGGTGCTCGCCGAGCAGCCCCGGCCGGTCTGGACCCGGCTGCCGTTCGAGCGGGCGGACGAGAACTTCCGCCAGGGCGCCCGGTACGGCATCGACGCGGTGTTCCAGTGGCCGCGCCCCGGCCGGGCCGGGCGCGGCGGCGGGCTGCAGACGGTGCCCGCCGTCGACCTGGTGCTCAACGAACTGCTGCCGATGGCCTACCAGGGGCTCGACGAGTGGGGCGTGGAGCCCGCCGACCGGGACCGCTACCTGGGCATCATCGAGCAGCGCTGCCTGCGCCGCACCAACGGCGCGTCCTGGCAGAGCGCGACCTTCCACCGGCTGCGCGAGCAGTACGGGATGGACCGGCCGGCGGCGCTCGCCGCGATGACCCGGCGCTACGCCGAACACATGCGCGGCGGGGAGCCGGTGCACACCTGGCCCGTCGGCTGAGGCCGCTGATCGCTGATCGCCGGACCCGGCCCGGTCGGGGCGCTGTGTCAGGATGATCGCTCCCGCGGTCGGCCGACCGCCGGAGCGACCGCCCGTCCGCTGGAGCCCCCGTGACCACCGTCCCGACCGCACCGGAGACCGAGCAGCCCACCCGCCGGCTGCTCGGGGCCGAGCTGCTGATCGTCCTCGGCCTCTCGCTCGGGGCCAGCGGGATCAGTGCGCTGATCAGCTTCACGGGCTCGCTCACCGAGCCGCTCAAGCTCGGCCGGCAGGTCGCCACGCTGAACGGCTCGCGGGCGCCCGGGCGGCCCTGGCTCGACCTGGTGTGGCAGCTGTACTACATCGGGCGCGGCCTGATGCCGGTGGTGCTGGTCGGCTACCTGCTGGTGCGCGAGGGCGTCACGCTGCGGGTCCTGGGCTTCGACCTCGGGCAGAAGCTGCGCGACCTCGGCCGCGGCGCCGCCGTCGCGGCCGCGATCGGCGGGTCCGGGCTGGCGCTCTACCTGGCCTCGCAGGCGGCCGGGTACAACCTGACGGTCGCGCCCTCGGGGCTGCCGGACGTCTGGTGGCGGGTGCCGGTGCTGCTGCTCTCGGCCTGGCAGAACGCCGCGCTGGAGGAGGTCGTCGTCCTCGGCTACCTGCTGCGCCGGCTCGGGCAGCGCGGGTGGTCCTGGCCGGCGGCGGTGGCGGCGAGCTCGGTGCTGCGCGGGTCGTACCACCTGTACCAGGGGGTCGGCGGGATGGTCGGCAACATGGTGATGGGGGCGGTGTTCTGCCTGCTGTACCGGCGGTGGGGGCGGGTGATGCCGCTGGTGGCGGCGCACGCGCTGATCGACACCGTGGCCTTCGTCGGGTACGCGCTGCTCGCCGGGCACGTCAGCTGGCTGCCGACCCCCTGAACGGCGCCCCCTTGAGGGCCGCCGTCCGCAGGGCCGACCCCTTGAGCGGGCCCGGCGGGCGGGCGAGCAGCCGGTCGACGTGCCGGCGTTCCAGGCCCTGGCCGGGGTCGACCGGCACCAGCAGGCGGTCGCGGCGCCAGAGGGACTTGCGGAGCAGCCGGGAGGGGATGACGTCGTCCACCCAGGCGAACGGGCGGCCCTCGGCGTAGCGCAGCAGCGGGGCCCACTTCTGGGCGGAGAACAGCTCCATCAGCGGGACGCGCGGGTCGCCGGGCTGTGGGACGTAGCCGGCGAAGCGGACCACCGGGAGTTGGTCCAGGCCGATCGCCGGGGCGACGTGGGTGTTGGCCTCCTCCTCCCAGGTGGTGGCCCAGACCAGTTCGTACGTCCCGGCGAGTTCGCGCAGCCACTGCCCGTGCCGGGCGGAGAGCAGCACGGAGTAGCCGAGCAGGGTGTGGGTGTCGAACCCGGCGTCCGGATGGGGACAGACCGGGTTCAGGACGCCGTCGACGTCCAGGAACAGCAGTGGCTTCGGCACCGGTGGCCCCCCAGAGCGGTTGTGCTTCCTCCCTGTGCGACGCACCATCCGTCCCTTTGGTTGCCCACGGGTGGGCGCACGCGGGGGCGCAGAGGGCGCTCAGGACGTGGACGGTGCTTCGGTGGCGGGCATCAGTGCGTCCGCCGTGCTCCGGCGGGCGGCGCGGCCCGCCCGCCCCGGGGCGGTGGTGCGTGGCGCGTGCGGTGGGCCCGGTGGGGCCGGGGCGGTCAGCCGAGGTGGCCGGAGAGGAAGGTGACGGTGCGCCGCCAGGCGATCCGGGCCTGGAGGGGGTCGTAGGTGCCGAGCAGGTTCTCGTCGTTCATGAAGGCGTGCCCGGCCGGGTAGAAGTGGATCTCGGGGCGGACGTCGGTGGCCTCCCCGATCCGGATCGCGGCCTCGTCCACCGCGGCCATCGGGATCGAGCCGTCCAACTCGCCGAAGTGGCCGAGGACGTGGGCGGTCAGGCCGCGGTAGTCGAAGTCCGGGTCGGGCGGCAGGCCGTAGAAGGGCACCACGGCGGCCACCGCGTCGCCGGCCCGGGCGGCCAGCAGCAGCGCGAAGCCGCCGCCCATGCAGAAGCCGACCACCCCGACGGCGTCGCCGACCACGCCGTCCAGCGAGAGCAGGTGGCCGACGGCACCCGAGAGGTCCTCGACGGCCTGCTCGACCGGGAGTTCGCGCCTGAGCCGGGCCGCCTCGGCGCGGTCGTGGGTGGTCGCGCCGCCGAACAGGTCCGGGGCGAGGACGGTGAAGCCCTCGGCCGCGAAGCGGTCGGCGACGGCCGCCATGTGCGAGGTGAGCCCCCACCACTCCTGCACCACCACCAGGCCGGGTCCGACGCCCTGCGGCGGGCGGGCCAGGTACCCGTGCGCGGTGCGGCCGTTGCTCGGGAAGGTGACGTTCTGCCGGGAGCCGCGCTGCTCGGGCATGGCTTCCTCTCGGTGGGTCGGGCCGCGTGCGGCGGGGGTACGGCGGGGCGGGCGGGGTCAGCCCATCTCCTCCAGGGCGCGGCCCTTGGTCTCCTTGATGCAGAAGGCCACGAAGGGGATGGAGAGCAGGGCGAAGGCCGCGTAGATGACGTACGTCGCCGAGAGGTTCCAGTCGGCGAGGTCCGGGAAGCTGACGGTGATCGCCCAGTTGGCGAGCCACTGGGCGGAGGCGGCGACGGACAGGGCGAGCGCGCGGATCCGGTTGGGGAACATCTCGCCGAGCAGGACCCAGACCACGACGCCCCAGGAGAAGGCGAAGCACAGCACGAAGACGTGCGCGGCGATCAGGGCGACGGTGGCGTGGGTGTTGTCCAGGGTGGCGGTGTCGCCGGTGCCGTTGCGGAAGGAGAACGCCCAGGCGGCGGTGCCGAGCGCGGCGGCCATGCCGATCGAGCCGGCCAGGGCCAGCGGCTTGCGGCCGATCCGGTCCACCAGGACCATCGCGATCACCGTGCCGATCACGTTGATGATCGAGGTGGAGAGGCTGATCAGCAGCGAGTTGGACTCGTTGATGCCGACCGACTGCCAGAGGAAGGACGAGTAGTAGAAGATCACGTTGATGCCGACGAACTGCTGGAACACCGAGGCGCCGATGCCCACCCAGACGATCGGCAGCAGGCCGAAGCGGCCGCCGAGCAGGTCCTTGAGCCGGGGCTTGTGGGAGGACTCCAGCACCGACCGGATCTCCGCGACCCTGGCGTCCAGGTCCACGCCCTCGCCCTCGACCTCCACCAGCACCTTGCGGGCCTGCGCCTCGCGCTGGTCGGCGATCAGGAACCGCGGCGACTCCGGGATGGAGAGCGCCATCAGGCCGTACACCAGGGCCGGGATGGTCTCCACGCCGAGCATCCACTGCCAGGCCTGGACACCGCCGAGGTGGCCGGTGGACTCGCCGCCCGCGGCCTGGTTGAGTGCCCAGTTGGCGAGCTGGGAGACGGTGATGCCGAGCACGATCGCCATCTGCTGGAACGAGGCGAGCCGGCCGCGGTAGGCGGTCGGCGCGACCTCGGCGATGTAGGTGGGCGCGATCACCGAGGCGATGCCGATCGCGATGCCGCCGACCACCCGCCAGGCGGCGAGGGCCTCGATGTTCGGCGGGAACATCGAGCCGATGCCGCTGGCCGCGAACAGCACCGCGGCCAGCAGCATCGTGCGCACCCGGCCCAGGTGGTCGGCGAGCCGGCCGGCGGCCACCGCGCCGGCGGCCGAGCCGAGCAGCGCGATGGCCACCACGAAGGCGGTGGTGCCGTGGCCCACCGCGAAGTGCTTCTGGATGCCCGTCACCGCGCCGTTGATCACCGCGCTGTCGTAGCCGAACAGGAAGCCGCCCATGGCGGCGGCCGCCGAGATGAAGACCACGTGGCCGAGGTGGGCCTCGCCGGACTCCCGTCGGCTGTTGAGTGAGGACACGCGCGCTCCCGGGGTGGACGGGCCCGCTCTGACGCGGAGTGGGCAGGGCTCGTCTCACATTCGAGCAGCGCGGGGACCGACCTGCGCGAGTTCGCGGCCGATCGGGTGAGGCGGGGTCAGTCGGCGGCGCGCGGTGCGGCGGTGCGCCGTGCGCCGGCGCGTCCCCCGGTGCCGGCCGGCCCGGCGGCGGCGGCCGCGGCGTCGACGCGTCGGCGGTGGCGGCGGAGCAGCTGGCCGCGGGCGGCGGCGTACTGGTCCCGGGCGCGCCCGCCGCCGTCCGCGCGTTCGGCGAGGCGGTCGGCGATCGTGTGCTGTGCCTCGACGGGCTTCTTGTCGTCGTACTTGAACTTGGCCCGCACCTCGGTGACGGTCAGCCGGAGCCCGCGCAGGCCGGGCAGCTGCCGGGCCAGCTCACCGCCGCCGGGCACCACCCGGACCTCCGGCGTCTCGGGCTGGAAGTGCGCCAGCTGGCGGTTGAGGATCTCCGCCTTGCCGGCCGCGGACTCCACCACCTCGGCGGTGCAGTGGAAGTGGACCGAGGCGTAGTAGCTGGTGGGCGTGCCCGGGGCGCCGCGCCAGTGGCCCGGTGCGAAGGCGTAGCCGTCGGTGACCGCGAGGGTGACCTGCGGGTCGGCTCGGACGGCGGCCAGCAGCGGGTTGGGCGCGGCGAGGTGGAGCAGGATCTCGCCGCGCTCGGCGTCCAGCAGGAAGTGCGTCGGGACGAGCACCGGGCCCTCGCCGGGGCCGCCGTTGGCGGCGAGGAGGCCGAAGTCGCGGCCCTCGTCGAGCCAGGCGCGCCACTCGGCCTCGTCGCCGCGGTCCCAGGACCTGATCAGCACGGTGGCCTCCCGTCAGCGGGGGTAGCCGCGCAGGTGCGCGGGGAGCGGGACGGTGCTGCCGGCGTGCGGCTGGGGGGTGCCGTAGCCGGAGGTGACCGGGATCAGGCCGGACCAGTACGGGAGGTCGGCGTCGTCCGGGTCGTCGGAGGCGTCGTCGGCGCGGGACTTGGCCGAGACCTCGTCCAGCTCCAGCCGGACGACGGCGGTGGCGGCGAGCTCCTTGGCGTTGGCCGGGCGGACCTCGGCGGAGCGGCCGGGTATCGCGTGGTCGACCAGCGCGGCCAGCGCGACGTCCAGCTCCTCGGGGTCGGTGACCTGGTACGCGGTGCCGTGGGCGACGACCGAGCGGAAGTTCACCGAGTGGTTGAAGGCGGACTTGGTCAGCACCAGCGCGTCGACCTGGGTGACGGTGACGCAGACCGCCATGCCCTGCTCGTCGGAGGCGCCGCGCATCGGGCGGCTGCCGGTGGAGCCGTGGACGTAGAGCCGGCTGCCGACCCGGGCGAAGATCGTCGGCAGGACGACGGGGGCGCCGTCGGCGACGAAGCCGAGGTGGCAGAGGTAGGTGCTGTCGAGGATGGCGTGGATCGCCTCCTGCTCCCAGGTGGCCCGGTCCCGGTAGCGGGTCGGGGTGGTCCTGGGGGTGCGGGCGTAGGTCGGCGAGCCTTCCGGGCTGTCTGACATGACATCCTCTATGTACTAGTGCATAATTTGCTTTGTGCTAGGAGACTATCCGCTGAAAGGGCGACGCGCCAGCGAAATCGCGGCGCACATCGAACAGGGCGTGAGCAGCGGACTGCTCGCCCCGGGAACCGCGCTGCCCCCGCTGCGCGACCTCGCCGCCGAACTCGGCGTCAACCCCAACACCGTCGCCGCCGCCTACCGGCTGCTGCGCGACCGCGGCGTGATCGAGACGGCCGGCCGCAAGGGCAGCCGGATCCTGCCCAGGCCCGCGCTCACCCCGCGCGACCAGATCCGCGTCCCCGTCCCCCCGTACGCCCGGGACCTGTCCACCGGCAACCCCGACCCGGCGCTGCTGCCCGACCTCGCCCAGGCCCTCGCGGCCGCCGCCGAGGCCGCCCGTGCCGATCCGGTGCTCTACGGGCACCCCGCCGTCGACCCGGCGCTGCTCGCGCTCGCCCGGGCCGGCTTCGAGGCCGACGGACTGCCCGGAGGCCCGATCGCCGTCGCCTCCGGCTCGCTCGACACCATCGAGCGCATCCTCGGCGCCCGGCTGCGCCCGGGCGACGCGGTGGCCGTGGAGGACCCCGGCTGGGGCAGCCTGCTCGACCTGCTGCCCGCGATGGGCCTGAAGCAGGTCCCCGTCCGGCTGGACGACGAGGGCCCGCTGCCGGGCGCGCTCGCGGCGGCGCTGGCCGAGGGCGTCCGGGCGGTCGTGGTCACCAGCCGGGCGCAGAACCCGACCGGAGCGGCGCTCACCGCGCGCCGGGCCGAGGAGCTGAGGGCCGTCCTGGCCGGGCACCCCGGGGTGCTGCTGATCGAGGACGACCACGGGCACGGCATGGTCGACCAGCCCTACCACCCGCTGGTCGGCACCGGCACGCGGCACTGGGCGGTGGTGCGCTCGGCGGCCAAGGCGTACGGGCCGGACCTGCGGATCTCGACGGCGGTCGGCGACGCCGAGACGATCGGACGGGTGACCGGGCGGCTGCGGCTGGGCGCGGGCTGGGTCAGCCACCTGCTGCAGCGCACCGTCGCCGAGCTGTGGCGCGGCGACGCGGCACCGGTCGCGCGGGTGGCCGCCGTGTACCGGACCCGGCGGGACGCGCTGCTGGGCGAGCTGGCGGCGCGCGGGATCGAGGCGCACGGGCGGAGCGGGCTGAACGTCTGGGTGCCGGTGCCGGACGAGACCTCGGCGCTGGCGGCGCTGGTGCAGCGCGGCTGGGTCGCGGCGCCCGGCGCGCGGTACCGGATCCAGTCGCCGCCCGGGCTGCGGTTCACCACGGCGCGGCTGGAGGCGGCGCAGGCCAGGGAGCTGGCGGAGGACCTCGCGGCAGTGTTGGGGGCGGGCGGGGGCGGTTCACGGCTGGTGTGAAGGGCGGGGCAGGTGAGGCGGGTGTGAACCGGGGGCGGCATCCGGTCGTCGGGTGCCGCCCTGGTCTGAACCCGGCGGTAACAAAAGCGGAAACCTGCCGCAGATACCTAGCGGTAACAGGCGGGGGCATGTCATCTTCATCGCGCCACCGGCCGGCGGCCCACCCTCACTGACGCGTCTTCCCGTTCCCCATCCCACGGGGAGACCGAGCCGCAGGAGTTCCGCCGTGCCCGAAAACTGTTCGAGCATCACCCGCAGTGCGCCTCGACTCGGCCGACGGCTGCTCGCCGCAGCCTTCGCCCTCCCGCTCGCTGTCGCGGGCCTGGCGGTCGCCACCCCGGCCTCCGCCGCCCCGGCCGCGGTGCCGTCCGGGCCCACCGCCAGCGTCACGCTCGGCGACAGCTACATCTCCGGCGAGGCCGGCCGCTGGATGGGCAACTCCGCCGGCACCAGCGGCAGCCGCAACGGCACCGACCGCGCCTGGACCGGCGGTTCGTACGACCCCCCGCGGGTCTACGGCGCCACGGCGGCGAGCGGCTGCGACCGCTCGGACGTCGCCGAGGTGCTCAGCGCCTCGACCGGCGCCCAGAACGAGATCAACCTGGCCTGCTCCGGCGCCGTCGCCGCGAACGTCTTCCGCGCCTCCAACGGCGGCCAGTCGCTCAAGGGCGAGGCCCCGCAGGCCGACCAGCTGGCCACCGTCGCGCGGCAGAACAACGTCAAGCTGATCACCCTGTCGATCGGCGGCAACGACCTGGGCTTCTCCGGCATCATCTCCGACTGCGTGCAGGACTACCTGATCTGGTACTCGTACTGCCACGGTTCCGCGCAGTCCTCGATCGACTCGAAGCTGCCGACGGCGATGGCCGGGGTCGGGAAGGCCGTCGACGAGATCCGCGCGGTGATGGCCGGCGCGGGCTACGCGAAGTCGGACTACCGGCTGGTGCTCCAGTCCTACCCGTCGCCGATCCCGCGCAGCGCCGAGATGCGCTACCCGGAGAGCGGCTGGACCCGCTCCAACACCGGCGGCTGCCCGTTCTGGGACGGTGACGCCGACTGGGCCCGCGACTCGATGGTCCCGCAGATCTCCCAGGCGCTCGCGGGCGTCGCCGCGTCCAAGGGCGCGCAGTTCCTGGACCTGTCGGACATGCTGCAGGGCCGAGAGGTCTGCTCCACGGCCACCGCGCAGCCGACCGCGGGCTCCGGCCCGTCCGCGACCACCAGCGAGTGGGCGCGCTTCCTGGACGGCGGGCTCAACTCCACCCAGGGCGTGCTGCAGGAGTCGATGCACCCCAACTACTACGGCCAGCAGGCGGTCGGGCGCTGCCTGACGCTGCTCTGGGGCCGTTCCAGCGGTGACTTCGCCTGCCGCAACACGGCCGGGCAGGACGCGGGCGGGATGTACCTGACCGCGCGCTGACCCCACATGCTCCGGCGCCCCCGCAGGGGCGCCGGAGCGCACGTCCCGCTCAGCCCTTGGCGAGCAGCGACTGGGCGTGGGCGCGGACCTGGTCCTTGGTCAGGTACGCGTCGGTGTACTCGAAGTCGCGCAGCCGGGCGGGCTGGCGGGCGAGGAAGCCGGTACGGACGAAGTCGTCCCCCGCGGTCGCGTTGAGCAGCCAGTTGGCGCCCACCCGGAACTTGGCCGCGTTGGTGCGCATCGCCATCAGGTGGTAGCCGCGCGCCACCAGCTGGGCGGGCACCCCGCGCAGCTCCACGCCGACCGGCTTGGACACCGCGTCCTTGCCGCCGAGGTCGACCACCAGGCCCAGGTCCTTGTGGTAGTAGGGCTCCAGCGGCTGGTTGCGGAGCGAGGAGATCACGTTGTCGGCCACCGCGCGGCCCTGCCGGGCGGAGTGCTGGGCGGTCGGCGGGCAGACCGCGCCGTCGCCCTTGGCGAGGTCCGGCACGGCGGCCGCGTCGCCCAGCGCGAACATGCCCTCGAACTGCGGCACCCGCATCTCCGCCGTCACGGCGAGCCGGCCGCGGACCGTCTCGGCGTCCAGGGTGCCGATCAGCGGGCTCGCGGCCACGCCGGCGGTCCAGATCAGGGTGCGGCAGGGGAGTACCCGGCCGTCGGTGAACTTGACGGACTCGGCGCCGACTTCGGCCACCGAGACGCCCAGCGACACCTCGATGCCGCGCCCGCGCAGCACCTCCAGGGCCGCCTGGCCGAGTGGGTCGCCGAGCTCCGGCATCAGCTTCGGGGCGATGTCGATCAGGTGCCACTTGATCTGCCGGGCGTCCAGGCGGGGGTAGCGGTGGGCGGCGGCGGTGGTCAGGCGCTGGAGGCAGGCGGCCGTCTCGGTGCCCGCGTAGCCGCCGCCGACCACCACGAACTGGAGCCGGGACTCGCGCTCCCGCTGGTCCAGGGTGGCCGAGGCGAGGTCGAGTTGGGCGATCACGTGGTCGCGGACGTACGTGGCCTCGGCGAGCGTCTTCATGCCGCGGGCGTAGTCGGTGAGGCCCGGGATGTCGAAGGTCCTGGTGACACTGCCGGGGGCGAGCACCAGGACGTCGTACTTCTGCGCGACCACCTCGTCGGTGATCTTGCGGACCACGCACACCTTGGAGGCCGGGTCCACGCCGATGGCGCCGCCGGGGACGATGTGGGTGCGGCGCAGCGTGCGGCGCAGCGAGACGGCCACGGACTGCGGGGTGAGGACGCCGGCGGCGACGTGCGGCAGGAGGGGGAGGTAGAGCTGGTAACTGAACGGTGTGACCAGCGAGATCTCGGCTTCCGAGGGTGACAGCTTGCGTTCGAGGCGGCGGGCGCACTCCAGTCCGGCGAAGCCACCGCCCACGATCAGGATCCGAGGTCGTTCCATCGCTCATCCCTTTGCCGTGAAGGTCCCCGTTACTGTCCGCCACACTCGCACGGAGCAGCGGGGGCTGCCACCGGGGCGGAGCGGACGAGCGAGCGGGCGGCGGGGCCGCGGCACGGCGGTCGGGGCCGGGGCGGGCCGCGGGCGGGCGCACGGCGGGGACAGCGGCACCGATAGGCTGTGCGCGTGCTACCCGAGGTGACGGCGATCCGGTACGTGACGCCACTACGAGAAGGCGGCTCGATGCCGGGCCTGGTCGAGGCCGACGATCGGCGGCTCTACGCGCTGAAATGGGTCGGTGCGGCGCAGGGGCGCAAGGCCCTGGTCGCCGAGGTGCTGGCCGCCGAGCTGGGGCGCCGGCTCGGGCTGCCGGTGCCGGAGCTGGTGACCGTCGACCTGGACCCGGTGCTCGCGCGCAGTGAGCCGGACCAGCAGATCCAGGACCAGATGCGGGCCAGCGGGGGGACCAACCTCGGGATGGCCTTCGTCAGCGGTGCGCTCAACTTCGACCCGCTCTGCTTCGAGGTGGACTCCGAACTCGCGGGCCAGGTGCTCTGGTTCGACGCGCTGATCGGCAATGTGGACCGGTCCTGGCGCAACCCCAACCTGCTGGTGGCGACCGGCGGGCTGCGCCTGATCGACCACGGCGCGAGCCTGATCTTCCACCACAACTGGCCGGGGGCCGGGGCCTGGGTGCGCCGCCCGTACGACGCCTCCGACCACGCGCTGCTGGCGGCCCGGCCGGACCTGGCCGCCGCCGACAAGGTGCTCGCGCCGCTCGCGGAGGCGGCGGTGGAGGCGGCCGTGGCGCAGATCCCCGACGTCTGGCTGACGGACGAGTCCGGCTTCGACTCGCCCGACGAGGTGCGCGCCGCGTACCTGGCCCAGCTGACCGGGCGACTGGCCGGTCCCCGTGACTGGCTTCCGGAGGTGTCCGCATGACCGGGTCGTCGAGGTCCGCGCTGCCGGCCACCGTCGAGCTGCACGATTACGAGTACGCCGTGATCCGGGCGGTGCCGAGGGTCGAGCGCGGCGAGTGCGTCAACGTCGGGGTGCTGCTGTACTGCCGGCAGAGCTCGCACCTGGCGGCCCGCACGCACCTGGACCAGGCGCGGCTGCTGGCGCTGGACCCGGTGGCGGACGTGCAGGGGGTGCGGCGGGCGCTGCACGGGATCGAGGCGGTCTGCCTGGGCGGCCCGCAGGCCGGTCCGGCGGCGGGGGACAGCCCGGGGCAGCGCTTCCGCTGGCTGACCGCGCCGCGCAGCGCGGTCGTCCAGCCGGGGCCGGTGCACACCGGGCTGACCGCCGACCCGGACGCCGAGCTGCGGCGGCTGTTCGACCAGCTGGTGCTCTGAGCGGGCGCCCGCAGGGGCGCCCGAGGGCCGGGTGGGGCGCGTGGGACGTGCGCGAGCGGGCGCGTGGGCGGGCGTGCGGGGCGGATGCGGGGCGGCTCGCCGACGGTTGCCCCGGTCAAAGCTTGAGTTGGTGAAGCACCTGGTCGTACGCTGACCCCATGGGTTCGACAGCGACGACGACCGTACCGACCAACGCCGAGCTGATGGAGGTGTTGGCCTCCGTCGGTGCCGCGTACTTCCAGGACTTCGCGGCGGCCGCGGCCCGGCACGGCCTCTCCTCCTCGCAGGCCAAGGCGCTGGGGGCGGTGCAGGAGCCGGTGCCGATGCGGGCGCTGGCCGGGCGCCTCGGCTGCGACGCGTCGAACGTCACCGGGATCGTGGACCGGCTGGAGTCGCTGGGCCTGGCCAACCGGGCGGCGGCGGCCGGCGACCGCCGGGTGAAGATCGTGGTGATCACGGCCGAGGGCCGCGAGATCCTCAACCGGATCCGGGGCGAGATGGCCCGCACCCACCAGGCCTTCGAGGCGATGACCGACGACCAGCGGATCGCCCTGCACTCGATCTGCTCGCAGGTCCTGCCGGTCCTGGCGGGCCGGACGCCCGGCGCCCAGTAAGGCGTGTCCGACACGCCCAGGCGCCGCGCCGACGGTCCGGCGGTGGGCCCCGACCGGGCCCACCCCATCCGCCGACGTCCGGCATGACCTCGGCTGTTACCCTTGCGAAGCGTGAGCGCGAAGCCCCAGATCCCCAATGTCCTGGCCTCCCGGTACGCCTCGGCGACCCTGGCCCAGCTGTGGTCCCCCGAGCACAAGGTGGTCCTCGAGCGCCACCTGTGGCTCGCCGTCCTGAAGGCCCAGCAGGACCTCGGCGTCGAGGTTCCCGCGACCGCCGTCGCCGACTACGAGCGGGTCGTCGACCAGGTCGACCTCGGCTCGATCGCCGCCCGTGAGCGGGTCACCCGCCACGACGTGAAGGCCCGGATCGAGGAGTTCAGCGAACTCGCCGGCCACGAGCAGATCCACAAGGGCATGACGTCCCGGGACCTGACCGAGAACGTCGAGCAGCTGCAGGTCCGCCAGTCGCTGGAGCACGTCCGCGACCGTACGGTGGCCGTGCTGGTGCGCCTGGCCAAGCTGTCGGCGCAGCACTCCGAGCTGGTCATGGCCGGCCGGTCGCACAACGTGGCCGCGCAGGCCACCACCCTGGGCAAGCGCTTCGCGTCGATCACCGACGAGCTGCTGGTCGCCTTCCGCCGCCTGGAGGAGCTGATCGCCCGCTACCCGCTGCGCGGGATCAAGGGCCCGGTCGGCACTGCCCAGGACATGCTGGACCTGCTCGGCGGCGACACCGACAAGCTGGCCGAGCTGGAGCGCCGGGTCGCCGGGCACCTCGGCTTCGAGAACGTGCTGACCAGCGTCGGCCAGGTCTACCCGCGCTCGCTGGACTTCGAGGTGCTCACCGCCCTCGTCCAGCTGGCCGCCGCGCCGTCCAGCCTGGCCAAGACCATCCGCCTGATGGCCGGCCACGAGCTGGTCACGGAGGGCTTCAAGGAGGGCCAGGTCGGCTCCTCCGCGATGCCGCACAAGATGAACACCCGCTCCTGCGAGCGCGTCAACGGCCTGGCCGTCATCCTGCGCGGCTACGCCTCGATGACCGGCGAGCTGGCCGGCGACCAGTGGAACGAGGGCGACGTCTCCTGCTCGGTGGTGCGCCGGGTCGCGCTGCCGGACGCGTTCTTCGCCTTCGACGGCCTGCTGGAGACCTTCCTGACCGTCCTCGACGAGTTCGGCGCCTTCCCCGCCGTGGTCGAGGCCGAGCTGGACCGCTACCTGCCGTTCCTCGCCACCACCAAGGTGCTGATGGGCGCGGTGCGCGCGGGCGTCGGCCGGGAGACCGCGCACGAGGTCATCAAGGAGCACGCCGTCGCCTCCGCGCTGGCGATGCGCGCGGGCGCCCGGGAGAACGAGCTGCTGGACCGCCTGGCCGCCGACGAGCGGATCCCGCTGGACCGGGCCGCGCTGGACGCGCTGCTGGCCGACCGGCTCTCCTTCACCGGTGCGGCCGGCGCCCAGGTCGCCGAGGTGGTCCGCCAGGTGGACGCCGTCGCGGCCGCCTACCCGGCGGCCGCCAAGTACGCTCCCGGCGACATCCTCTGATACGCCCGTGAGTTGACGCCGGGTCAGCTCGGCTTCGAGGGCCCTGCCACCGGACCGGTGGCAGGGCCCTCGTGCGTGTGGACGTGGCCCGGGTCGAGCGGCGGGGTGGTGCCGCAGCTCCACTCGCAGTCGGGCTCGGCCACCGGGTGGTCCTCGGGGGCGAGCACGTTGCCCCGGACGGTGGTGAAGGCGATCAGCCCGCCGGCGGCCAGCAGGCCCGCGCAGATCAGCATCGCGGTGTGGAAGGCGGAGTCGACCGAGGCCGGTACCCGGTAGGCGTCGCCGCTCAGCCCGGCCAGTGCCGGGAGGGCGGCCACCGCGAGCAGGCCGGCCGCGCGGGCGGCGGCGTTGTTGACCCCGCTCGCGATGCCCGCGTGCCGGACCTCGACGGCGGCCAGCACGGTGGCGGTCAGCGGTGCGACCAGCAGCGTCATCCCGCAGCCCATCACCGTGACGGCGGGCAGCACGTCCGCCCAGTAGGAGGAGTCCGGGCCGGTGCGCAGCATCAGCAGCACCCCGGCGGCGCACAGCAGCGGGCCGATCGTGAGCGGGATCCGCGGGCCGATCCGCTTGCCGAGCCGGCCGGCCCGCGCCGACAGCGCCAGCATCAGCACCGTGATCGGCACCAGCGCGAAGCCCGAGACCAGCGGCGAGAAGCCGGCGACGATCTGGAGCTGCACCACCAGGAGGAAGAAGACGCCGCTGAAGGCCGCGTACACGCAGAGGGTGACCAGGTTCACGGCGGTGAACAGCCGGGAGGAGAACAGGCCGAGCGGCAGCATCGGGTCGGGTGCGCGGCGTTCGACGGCCACGAACGCGGCGGCGAGCACCAGGCCGATCGCCCCGGTGACCCAGACCGCGGGGGACAGGCCCTCGCCGGCGGCGGTCAGCGCGTAGGTGACCGCGCCGAGCGCCAGTGCGGCGAGCACAGCGCCGAGCACGTCGAAGCGGCCGGACGCGCCCTTGTCCCGGCTCTCCGGCACCGATCTGGTGGTGACCGCGATCACGGCGGCCGCGAGCGGCAGGTTCAGCAGGAAGATCCAGCGCCAGCCGGGGCCGTCCACCAGCCAGCCGCCGAGGAAGGGGCCGACCGCGGCCGACACCCCGCCCAGGCCGGACCACAGGCCGACCGCGGCCGAGCGGTCGTCAGGGTGGAAGACCGCCTGGAGCATGGCGAGCGAGCCGGGGGTGAGCAGCGCGCCGCCGATGCCCTGGACGGCCCGGGCGGCGACCAGCACCTGGATGTTCGGCGCGGCGGCGCAGGCCGCGGAGGCGGCGGCGAACCAGACCACGCCGATCAGGAAGACCCGGCGCCGTCCGTAGCGGTCGCCGAGCGCGCCGCCGAGCAGGATCAGGCCCGCCAGGGTGAGCAGATAGGAGTTCAGCGTCCATTGGAGGGACGCCAGGGAGGCACCGAGATCGGTGCCGATGCGGGGCAGGGCGACGTTCACCACGGTGCCGTCGAGCATCGCCATGCTGGAGCCGAGCACGGTCGCCAGTAGTACCCAGCGACCCTGCGCGGTGCCCAGGCGCAGGGTGCCGGCCTCGGAGGTGGCCACGGCCCGATCCTGCGCCTCCCGAGGCGTACGTGACAAGGGTCACCGGTGGGTGTGTCGGTGGCGTGCGGTGCGTGAGCGGGCGACTGCGCGGCGGCGTCGACTTCGGCGCAGGGTCGTGGATCAGTGGCGGGGGGTGAATGGGTTGTGTACGCACTGTGCGGGCCGGTATCCGGAGGGTGACGGTGACCAGGGAGATGGTTGCCGATTCAAGAGATCGACATTGCTTCACCCGAACGGATGGGTTTTAGTTCAGCGACCGCCCGGCCAGTCCGGACGGATCCGCCGGGTGGAACGCCGAATCCTGCCGCTGCCCGGTGGTTCGATCTGAACTCTGTACGGCAGGAGCGGGGGACCCACAGGTAAGTCGCCGGACCGGAGTTCGCGCCTCAGGGCGCGGGCGTCCAGGACCGGCTTGGGGTGAAGCCGCACATGCGGCCGGGCAACTCCAGCCCGAACCCGACAGCTCACCTCGCAGGCGTCGGAGAGGAAAATTCCATGCCTGCACAGGCTCGTCGTATCGCCCTGCCCCGCGCCGCCCGGATCGGCATCGCCACCGCTGTGACCGGTGTCTCCTTCGCCCTTCCGCTGGTGACCGCGATCAGCGCCCAGGCCCACACCGCCCCGGCCCCCGCCGCCGCCTCCGCGCCGGCGGCCCAGGCCGCCGCGCCGGCCCCGGCCGCCTCGGCCGCCTCGGCCGAGAGCTACCGCGTCGTCAGCGGGGACACCCTGTCCAAGATCGCCGACGCCCGGAACGTCCAGGGCGGCTGGCACGCGCTGTACGAGCAGAACCGCTCGCTCGTCGGTGCCGACCCGAACCTGATCTTCCCGGGTCAGCAGCTCGCGCTCGCCGGCCACGCCGCCGCCCCGGCTGCTCCGGCCGCCCCGGCGAAGCCCGCCAAGCCGGCCGCGCCGGTCACCCAGGCCGCCGCCGCCAAGCCGCAGGCCCAGGTCCAGGTCCAGACCGAGGCCGCCAAGCCGTCCGCCCAGGTGCAGACCCAGGTTCAGACCGCGGCCCCGGCCCCGGCCGTGACCGCCGTCCCGGTCGCCGCCAGTGCCGCCTTCGTCGCGCCGCTGGCCAACCCGAAGCTGGGCACCGCCTACGGCGTGGCCGGCTCGATGTGGGCCTCCGGCCACCACACCGGCCAGGACTTCGTCGCCTCCACCGGCACCCCGCTGCGCGCCGTCGGCAACGGCGTCGTGGTCAAGGCCGGCAACGGCGGCGCCTACGGCAACGAGGTGGAGATCAAGCTCGCCGACGGCCACTACGCCGAGTACGCGCACCTCTCCTCGATCGGTGTGACGATCGGTCAGTCCGTCACCGTCGGCCAGCAGATCGGCCTCTCCGGCGCCACCGGCAACGTGACCGGCCCGCACCTGCACTTCGAGATCCGCAACGGCTCGGAGTACGGCTCGGACATCGACCCGGTCGCCTACCTGCGCGCCCACGGCGTCGCGCTCTGACCCTCCGGGGTCTCAGGAACCACCGCTGCTGCGGAGCGAATCGGTCCTCCGGGATGGTCATGTCGGGTGACCGCTCGACCGGGTGACCGCCGCGCGGCGGACATGGGCGCGGGACACGCCCAGGCCGGCCCGGCTCGCGGGACATACCCCCTCGCGAGCCGGGCCGGCCACTGCCGTTTCCGGGGCGTCCGGTCGTTCGAGGCCGGCTCCGGGCGGTCGAACATGGCGTCAACTCTGCCGTCAGGCAGCGGGGTTGTCGGATGATCCGCGCCTTGCGGGGCGCCTGGCGGCACCCGATGCTTTCGGCAGTCAGCGCCCGGCCGGTCCGGCGGGCGGGAGAGCCGGGGCAGGCGAGGAGGCCGGATGGCCGTCCGGGGCGAGGGCGTGGTCGGGGGCCGGTCGGGGAAGCCGCCGGGGACGGGGCCGTCGGGGAAGCGGCCCGGCGGGGATCCCGCGTCGGCGGGGGAGGCGGCGGACGGCGCTGGTCCGGGGGAGGCGGGGACGCCGGCCACGGCGGACGGCGCGGAGGCGGTGGGGGGCGCGGCGGCGGTGGACCGGCTGAAGGCGGGCTCGGTCGGCCTGGTCGGCGTGGTGTTCATGGCCGTCGCCACCGCCGCCCCGATCACCGCGATGACCGGCAACCTGCCCATCGTCGTCGGCCAGGGGAACGGCGTCGGCGCGCCCGCCGCGTACATCGTGGCGACCGTCGTGCTCACGGTGTTCTCGATCGGGTACGTGGCGATGGCCCGGCACATCACCGCGGCCGGGGCGTTCTACGGGTACGTCTCGCACGGGCTGGGGCGGGTCGCCGGGATGGCGTCGGGGCTGCTCGCGCTGCTCGCGTACATCGTCTTCGAGGCCTCGGTCCTCGGCTTCTTCGCGTACTCGCTGCGCGGGCTGGTCCGGGCCCAGGTGGGGGTGGATCTCGGCTGGGGCTGGTACGCGCTGTTCGGACTGGTCGTGATCGGGGTGACGGGCTGGTTCGACCTGCATCTGACGACGGGGGTGCTCGGGGTCGCGCTGGTGCTGGAGGTCGCGGTGCTGGGCGCGGTCTCGGTGGCGGTGCTGTGCTCCGGCGGCGGGCCGGACGGGATCGTCGGGGCGGCCGTGAACCCGCTGAACGCGCTGAAGGGGGTGGGGAGTTCGGGGGCGGAGGCGGCCGGGCTCGGACTGTTCTTCGCGTTCTGCTCCTGGGTGGGCTTCGAGTCGACCGCGATGTACGGCGAGGAGTCCCGGGACCCGAAGCGGGTGGTGCCGAGGGCGACCCTGGTGTCCGTGGTCGGGGTCGGGCTGTTCTACGTCTTCGTGTCCTGGATGATCGTCTCCGGCAACGGGGTCCGGCACGCGATCGCGGTGGCGGGCGGCGCGGTGCCGGGCAAGGACGGCAACAGCCTGTTCTTCGACCCGCTCGGCGAGCACCTCGGGGCCTGGGCGGTGACGGTCTTCCAATGGCTGGTCGTCACCGGCTCGTTCGCGTGCGCGATGGCGTTCCACCAGTGCGCGGCGCGGTACCTGTACGCGATCGGGCGGGAGGGACTGCTGCACCCGGCGCTGGGGCGCACCCACCGGCGGTACGGCTCGCCGCACGTGGCCTCGGTGGTGCAGTCGGTGATCGCGGCGGTGCTGGTGGCGGCGTTCCTGGCGGCGGGGATGGACCCGTACGCGCACCTGTACACGCTGCTGGCGCTGCTCGGGACGATGGCGATCCTGGTCGTGCAGACGCTCTGCTCCTTCGCCGTGGTCGGGTACTTCCACGTGCGGGGCCGTCATCCGGAGACGGCGCACTGGTTCCGGACGCTGGTCGCGCCGCTGCTGGGCGGGGTGGCGATGGCCGGGGTGGTGGTGCTGCTGGTCCTGGCCAGGGACGCCGCGGCGGGGGCGGCGGCGCACACGCTGCTGTTCCGGGTGATCCCGTACCTGGTGATCGGGGTGTTCGCGGGCGGGATCGGGCTGGCCCTCGCGGTGCGCCGGTGGCGGCCGGAGCTGTACGGGCGGATGGGGCGGATCGTGCTGGAGGACGCCGTCGAGCGGTGACGGGGTTCGGGCGTCGGGGTCGGCCGTGAGCCGGGTGGCCGGCGTGGCGGGGCGTCGGGGCCCGGTCAGTTGCGGTGGACCGGCAGGCCGTGCTGGGCGGCGGCCAGCAGGTCGTGCATCCGGTGGCCGAAGTCCTCGGTGTCGCGGGCCGGTTCGGGGAAGACGAGGCGGACGTCGCGGTGGCCGTCGGGGTGGTCCAGGCGCAGCACCAGGCCGTGCCGGTCGAGGGCGAGGGGACGGACGTCCGGGGTACGGGCGAGCAGTACCGGGTCGAGCAGGCGGGTGAGGACGTCGAGCGCGTCGGCGTGGTCGTCGGCGAGGTGGGTGAGCAGCGGGGCCTCGTGGCGGGCCAGCGGGTCGGGGGCGGCGAGGGCGAGGTCGGCGGCGGTGACCGCGCCGGTGCGGTACGGGGTGGCGAGGACGGCGTGGGCGACGTCGACGCCCAGGTGGACGCTGAGGCCGTCGTCGGCGAGGTGGGCCAGGTGTAGCCGGCCGGCCAGGGTGAGGCGGGCGCGGACGCGGTCGCGGACAGCGACGGGGGAGACGTCGGTGACGTCGAGGACGACGGCCAGGCCCTCGGTGGCCTGGGCGGCGGCCACGGTGAGCGGGGCGTCCAGCGGGGCGCGCATCCGCAGCCGGGTGCCGTGGACGGAGACCGGGGTGTCCAGGTCGTGGTGCTCGCCGAGGGCACGGACGGTGAGCGAGGAGGCCGTGGCGAGCAGGCTGAGGATCCGTTCGGCGGTGGTGGGCTCGGGGACCTCGGTGTCGCCGGTGGGCAGGCTCATGGACGGACCTCCAGATAGTTAGGTGAGGCTAACCTAATATCCGGGTCGAGGTGTGGCAAGCAGGCATCGACGGGGACGGAGGCGGGCGGAGGTGGGGGCGCGCGGGGACGGCGGCGGGCCGGGATGTGCCGAGGGCTCGGACGCACCGAGGGCCCGGACGCGCGGGAGCGTCCGGGCCCTGCGGGCGGGCGGCCCGTCAGCCGATGACGGCCTGGGCGTCGATCTCGACCAGCATCGGCTCCTGCGGCAGCTCGACGAAGATCGTGGTGCGGCACGGCTTCACGCCGCCGGGCTTGATGTTCTCGTCGATGAACTCGGCGTAGACCTCGTTCATCAGCGGGAAGTCGGCGCGCTTGGTGAGGTAGACGCGGAACATCACCACGTCCTCGACGGTGGCGCCGCCCGCCTCGACGATGGCCTTGACGTTCTCCAGGGTGCGCCGGGTCTGCGCCTTCACGTCGCCGCGGTGGAGGTACTCGCCGGTCGCCGGGTCCTGCGGGCCCTGGCCGGAGACCTGGAGGATCGGGCCCTTGCGGACGCCCTGGGAGAACATCCAGGCGGGAGCGGGGGCGCCGTCGGTGCGGATCTCGGTCTTCTCGCCGGTCCGGGGGTGCTCGGTGGACATCGTCTTCCTTAGGGTTCTTGACGGTTCGTCAGATATGGTCGGGGCGGCCGCAGTCGGCCGACACGGCGCGGGCGGTGGCGAGCAGCTGCGGAAGCAGGTCCAGCACCTGCTCGTACGGCAGGACGACGTCCGGGACGGAGATGGACGCGGCCGCGACGACCCGTCCGCTGGCGTCCCGGACGGGCGCGGCGACGCAGTTGATGAAGGCCTCGTGCTCGGCGTGGTCCTGTGCCCAGCCCTGCGCGGCGACCTTCTCCAGCTCGGCGAGCAGCGCCTCGGGCGTGGTCAGGGTGCGTTCGGTGTGCGGGGTGAAGTCGATCCCGGCCACCACCCGGCGCCGCTCGGGCAGCGGCAGGTCGGCCAGCAGCACCTTGGAGACGGCGGCGCTGTGCAGCGCGGCGCGCAGGCCGATCCGGGAGTACATCCGGACCGGGTGGCGGGAGTCGAACTTGTCGATGTAGACCACCTCGCCGCCCTCGTAGGCGGCCAGGTGCACGGTCTGGCCGGTCGCGGCGTTCAGCTCGGCCAGGTGCGGGGCGGCGATCCGGCGGATGCCGCGCTGCTCCAGAGCCAGGCCGGAGAGCGCGAACAGGCCGGCGCCCAGGTGGTAGCGGTAGGCCGCGTCGCGGTAGACGAACCGTTCCTCTTCGAGGCTCTGCAGCAGCCGGAGCACGGTCGTCTTGTGGACGCCGAGCTTCTCGGCGAGCTGGTCGAGGGAGCGTTCGCCCTCGCCGAGCTCGGCGAGGATGCGCAGGGCGCGGGTGACGGTCTGGCTCATCGTGCTCCGCTTCGGGGGCTGGGGTTCCTGCTCATTGTGCCCGGGCCCGCTCGGCGGACGGCCTCCGGTCGGCGGACGCTGCCCGGACGGTCGGCAGGGCCGGGCCGGCGATGCCGTCCGCGCTGACCCGGGTGGCGGCCCACTGCGCGGGGGAGGCGTCGAGCAGCGCGGCCACCACGGGTGCGGGCGGCAGTTCGGCCTGGTCGCCGGGGGCGGTCAGCGCGCAGGCGGCGCTCAGGTGGCCGAGCCGCAGCCGGCGGCGCTGGTCCAGGCCCCGCAGGGTGCCGGCCAGGTAGCCGGCCGCGAAGGCGTCGCCCGCGCCGGTGGCCTCGACGACCTCGACCGCGAGGGCGGGCTCGCTGACCGCCGTGCCGTCCCGCTCCAGGGCCGTGACGTACCGGTCGGCGTCCTTCACCACGAGGGTGGCGGGCGACGGGAAGCGGCGGCGCAGGGCGGCCGGGTCGCCGGTGCCGAAGGCCGCCTGCGCCTCGTCGGCGCCGAGCAGCAGCAGATCGGCGGAGTCCAGCAGCGGGGGCAGGACGGCCGGGTCGCGGTCCCGCCAGAGCGAGGGGCGCCAGTTGAGGTCGAAGCTGACCGTCCGGCCCGGGCGGCGGTCCGCCAGCAGGGCGCGCAGCAGGGCCAGGCAGTCGTCGGAGAGCGCGGCGGTGATCCCGGACAGGTGCAGCAGACGGGCGCCGGCCAGCAGGGCGGCGGCGGCCGGGTCGGCGAGCAGCGCGGGGGACAGCGCGGCGGCCGCGGAGCCGCGCCGGTGGTAGTGCAACCGGCTGCGGCCCGGGCCGAGGTCGTGGTCGCGGCCGGTGCTGCCGCCGACCTCCTTGAGGTAGAGGCCGGTCGGGCGGTGCGGGTCGACCGCGACCGCGGAGACGTCCACGCCGCGGGCGGCGACCTCGGCGACCAGCCGGCGGCCGAAGCCGTCGTCGCCGACCCGGCTGATCCAGGCGGTGGGCACCTCCAGCGCGGCCAGGGCACCGGCCACGTTGGACTCGGCGCCGCCGACGGAGAGCCGGAAAGTCTCCACCGACTCCAGCGGCCCCGGGCGGTCCGGCAGCAGGACGGCCATCGACTCGCCCACGCACACGGCCGTCGGGGGAGGACCGGGGCGGGTCGGGCCCTGGGTGTCCTGTCGCGGCATGTGCTGGGCTCCTCGTCTGCGGCCGTTCCGTCGAGAGCGGGCCGACTCCGTTGACCGTGCGCCGACTGCGCCGGGCGGCGGCCGGGCCCGTCGGGGGCGCGTCCGGTCCGTGGTCCGGGAGTCGGTTCCGTTGACCGTGATCCGGCGCCGATGCTAGAACCGTGCTGCCAACATGTGCAACCCTCGTTGCACATGCTGCAACATGGCGGATGGAGGAACACGGTGGATCAGACCTTCGCACACAGCGGAACCGGGCCGGGTATCGACGGCGGCGCGGTGGCGGCCCTGGCCGAGGAGCCGCTGGACTGGCGGTTCAAGGCCGCACCACCGGACACCCCCGCGGGCCGGCGGCCCGGCAGCGCGACCGACGGCCGCACCGTCCGGGACTGGCTCGCCACCGGACCGACCCTCTCCTCGCTCGGCACCCCGCTGCTCACCCTCGACGGCGCCGCGCTCGACCACAACGTCCGCACCATGGCCGACTGGTGCGCCAAGGCGGGGGTCGCCCTCGCCCCGCACGGCAAGACCACCATGGCGCCCGCCCTCTGGCAGGCCCAACTCGCCGCCGGCAGCCACGGCATCACCCTCGCCAACCTGCCCCAGGTGCGCGTCGCCCGGGCCTTCGGGGTGCAGCGCGTCCTGCTCGCCAACACCCTGCTCGACCCGCTCGGACTGGCCTGGATCGCGGCCGAACTGGCCGCCGACCCGGACTTCGCCTTCCTCGCCTGGGTCGACTCCACCGAGAGCGTGCGGCTGATGGACGAGGCGCTGCGCGCCGCCGGAGCCGAACGGCCGGTCGAAGTGCTGGTCGAACTCGGCGGCCCCGGCGGGCGGACCGGTGCCCGCGGCGTGGACGCCGCCGTCGAGGTCGCCGCCGCCGTCCTGCGCGCCCCCACCCTGCGCCTCGCCGGCGTCGGCGGCTACGAGGGCGCGCTCGCTCACGACGCCACGGCCGAAGGACTGGACACCGTCCGCCGCTACCTGCGGACCCTCGCCGAACTCCACGGCCGGCTCGCGAGCGCCTACCCCGACGACGCGCCGCCCGTGGTCACGGCCGGCGGCAGCGCCTACTTCGACCTGGTGGTCGAGGAGCTGACGGGACTGCCGGACGCCCTGGTGGTGCTGCGCTCCGGCGCCTACATCGCCCACGACGACGGCTTCTACCGGGGCATCTCACCGCTCGCCCGCGACGGTGGCGAGTCGCCGTTCCGCGGTGCGCTGCACGGCTGGGCCCGGGTGGTCTCCCGGCCCGAACCGCAACTCGCCCTGCTGGACGCCGGCAAGCGCGACCTGCCCTTCGACGAGGGCCTGCCCGAGCCGCAACGGGTGCGCGGCGGAGCCGAACTGACCGGGACGACGGCCCGGATCACCGCGCTCAACGACCAGCACGCCTTCCTGCGCGACGCCGGCGACCTCGCGCCGATCGGCGCGGTGGTGCGCCTGGGCGTGTCGCACCCGTGCACGGCCTTCGACAAGTGGACGGCGATCCCGGTGCTGGACTCGGCGGACGCCGCCGAGCCGAAGGTCACCGGGCTGGTCAGGACGTTCTTCTGATGGCGGGGGAGAGAACGGGCCGCTCCGGGGCGGGCGGGTTGTCCTGGTTGCCCGGGCCGGAGGCGAGCCGTCCCGGGCCGGGCCGTTCCGGGCCGGGCGCGACCGTCTTCCGGGGCGCCACCGTCGTGGACGGCACCGGAGCGGACCGCTACCGGGCGGACGTGCGGATCGCCGACGGCCTGATCACCGAGATCGGCGACCGCCTCGACGCGCCCGAGGTGGTGGACGCCGACGGCCTGGTCCTCAGCCCCGGTTTCATCGACATGCACGCCCACTCCGACCTCGCCCTGCTGCTCGAACCCGAGCACCCGGCCAAGGTCACCCAGGGCGTCACCTGCGAGGTGCTCGGCCAGGACGGCCTGTCGTACGCCCCGGTGGACGACACCACGCTGCCCGCCCTGCGCCGCCAACTCGCGGGCTGGAACGGCGATCCGGCCGGCTTCGACTGGGACTGGCGGGACGTCGCCGGCTACCTGGACCGGCTCGACCGCACCGGCACCGCCGTCAACGCGTGCTACCTCGTCCCGCACGGCACCCTGCGCACGCTCGTCATGGGGTGGGCCGACCGCCGGCCCACCCCGGCCGAACTCGACCGGATGCGGCAGGTGTTGGCGAAGAGCCTGCTGGACGGCGCGGTCGGCATGTCCAGCGGTCTCACCTACACCCCCGGGACGTACGCGGACACCGCCGAGCTGGTCGAGCTGTGCCGGATCGTCGCGGCCTACGGCGGATTCCACGCGCCGCACCAACGCTCGTACGGAGCAGGTGCGTTGGAAGGCTACGAGGAGATGGTGGAGATCTCCCGGCAGAGCGGCTGCGGACTCCACCTGACCCACGCCACGATGAACTTCGGCGTCAACCGGGGCCGGGCCGGCGAGCTGCTGGAACTGCTCGACCAGGCACTCGCGGACGGCGTCGACCTCACCCTGGACAGCTACCCCTACCTGCCCGGGTCCACCACCCTGGCCGCCCTGCTGCCGAGTTGGGCCGCCGAGGGCGGACCGGCCGCGACGCTGGCGAGGCTCGCAGACCCGGCGCAGTGCGCCCGGATCCGTTACGAGGTGGAGGAGAAGGGCAGCGACGGCTGCCACGGCGTCGTCACCGACTGGACCACGATCCAGATCTCCGGCGTCCGGTCGGCGGAGCTGTCCCCCGCCGTCGGCCGCACCGTGGCCGAACTCGCCGTCGAGGAAGGGCGGACCGGGACGGAGGTGTTCCTCGACCTGCTGCGCCGGGACGAGCTGGCCACCACGATCCTCCAGCACGTCGGGCACGAGGAGAACGTCCGGGCGATCATGCGCCACCGCGCGCACACCGTCGGCAGCGACGGACTGCTGGTGGGCGCCCGGCCGCACCCGCGGGCCTGGGGCACCTTCCCGCGCTACCTCGGCCACTACAGCCGGGAGTTGGGGGTGCTGTCACTGGAGGAGACGATCGCCCGGATGACCGGGCGGCCGGCCGCCCGGCTGGGACTGCACCGGCGCGGCCGGATCGCCCCCGGCCACCACGCCGACCTGGTGCTCCTCGACCCCCTGAGGGTCCGGGACGCCGCCACCTTCGAGCACCCCCGGCGCCCCGCCGAGGGCATCGAGTACGTGTACGTCAACGGCACCGCCGTCGTCCGGCAGGGCCGCACCACCGGCGCCCGCCCCGGGCGTGCCCTGCGCCGCACCGACCGAGGAACCCGAGCCACATGAACTCTCTCTCCGCCCTCCAGGACGACCGGGTGATCGCGGTGGTCCGCGCACCGCGGATCCCGGACGCCGCCGAACTGTGCGCCGCGCTCGCCGCCGGAGGCATCACCTGGACCGAATTCACCTACACCACACCGGATGTGACGAAGCATCTGCGACGCGCGGCGCAGGCCGGCTGGCGGGTCGGCGTCGGCACGGTGCTGACCGCGGAGCAGGCCGAGCGCGGGGTCGCCGCGGGGGCGTCCTTCCTGGTCACCCCCGGCTGCCGGCCCGAGGTCGCGGTGGCGGCACGGGCCGCCGGGGTGCCGGTGGTACTCGGGGCGCTCACCCCGACCGAGGTGGCGCACGCGGTGGACCTCGGCGCCGCCGCCGTCAAGATATTCCCGGCCCGGGCGTTCGGCCCCGGCTACTTCAAGGACCTGCGCGGCCCGTACCCGGACGTTCCGCTGGTGGCCTCGGGCGGGGTGAACGCGGGCAACGCCGCCGAGTTCCTGGGGCAGGGCGCCCTCGCGGTCTGCGCGGGGACGGACGTGGTGCCGCCGGAGGCGGTCGCGGCGGGCGACTGGGCGGAGATCACCCGCCGGGCCCGGGTGTTCACGGAGGCCTGCCCGGCGCGGGTGCGGGCGACGTAGCGCACCGGCAGGACGCGGTGGGCCGGGGCGGGGTGGGTGAGCCGAAGCGGCGGCGGGGCGGGGTGAGGCGGACTGTCGGAACGGCCGGGAGCGGACGAGAATCGGTGGCACCCGGTCGTCCGGCCTCCCGGCCGGCACCGGCCCGGCTCAGCCCGGCCCGGCGCACCCCCGGGCCCCGGACCCGGCAGGAGGACCCGCCCATGACCTCGACCCGCCCCGGCCCCGACTGGCTCGCCGAAGCGGTCCTCTACCAGATCTACCCGCAGAGCTTCGCCGACTCCGACGGCGACGGCATCGGCGACTTCGCCGGCATCGCGGAGCACCTCGACCACCTGGCCTGGCTCGGCGTCGACACGGTCTGGCTCAACCCCTGCTTCGCCTCGCCGTTCCGCGACGCCGGGTACGACATCACCGATTACCTCGCCCCGGCCCCGCGCTACGGCCGCACCGAGGACCTGGCCGCCCTGGTCGAGGCCGCCCGCCGCCGGGGCATCCGGATCCTGCTGGACCTGGTCGCCGGGCACACCTCCGACCGCCACCCCTGGTTCCTGGCCGCCGCCGAGGACCCCGCCGACCACCGCTACATCTGGTCCGACCGGCGGGCGGACGGCTTCGTCGCCTCGCCCGGCAGCCGCCCCGGCTGGTACCGGCCGAACTTCTTCGACTGTCAGCCCGCACTCAACTTCGGCTACGCGCGCAGCAGTCCGGACGAGCCCTGGCGCCAGCCGGTGGACGCCGAAGGGCCGCGCGCCAACCGGGCGGCGCTGCGCGAGATCATGGCGCACTGGCTCGGCCTCGGAGTGGCGGGCTTCCGGGTGGACATGGCGTACTCGCTGGTCAAGGACGACCCGGACAAGGCCGAGACCGCCAAGCTCTGGACCGGGCTGCGCGACTGGCTGGACGGCGCCCACCCGGACGCCGCCCTGTTCGCCGAATGGGGCGACCCGGCCGCCGCCGTCGCGGCCGGCTTCCACGCGGACTTCTTCCTGCACTTCGGCGGCGCGGACCACGGCTTGCCACTGCGCTCCCTCTGGAACAACAACGGCGGGACGGTCGAGGAGTTCTGGCACCAGGACGCCTGCTACTTCGAGGCCGAGGGCCGGGGCAGCGCGCGGCCCTTCCTGGACGCCTGGCGCTCGGCCGCCGAACTCACCGAAGGCAGCGGGCACATCGTGCTGCCCAGCGCCAACCACGACTTCTCCCGCCTGGCCGCCGGTCCGCGCACCGCCGAGCAGCTCCCCCCGGCCTTCGCCTTCCTGCTGACCTGGCCGACCCTCCCGGCGGTGTACTACGGCGACGAGATCGGCATGCGCTACCTGCCCGGCCTGCCCGACACCGAGGGCAGCGTACTCGGCCCGCGCTTCAACCGGGCGGGCTCGCGCACCCCGATGCAGTGGGCGCCCGGCCCCACGGCGGGATTCTCCACCGCGCCGCCCGAGCGGCTGTACCTGCCGGTGGACCCGGACCCGCACCGTCCGGACGTGCTCTCCCAGCGGGCCGACCCGACCTCGCTGCTGCACACCGTCCGGCGGCTGATCGCCCTGCGCCGGGCGCACCCCGGGCTGGGCTCGGCGGGCGGGGCGGAGGTGCGGCACGACGGGTACCCGCTGGTGTACACCCGGGCCGGGCGGTACCTGGTGGCGGTCAACCCGCGGCGGGAGCCGGGGGCGGTACGGCTGTCGGAGCTGCTGCCGGGCGGGCTCCCCTCGGGCATGCGGCCGTTGGAGGCGCAGGGCGTCCGGGTGGTGGACGGCGAACTGCGGGCGGACGGGTTCTCCTACGGGGTGTACGCGCTGGACTGAGGGCTCCGGCCGCCGGACCCCGGGGCCGCCGCCGGACCCGGGGCCCGCTTCCCTTCGATGTCGGATAGTTGTAAGCTACATCGATAGATGGTTGCATTTACCACCTTGATTGGTTGCATTTGCCACCCTCTCATGCGAACGGAACACCACCGGAGGACGGTACGACCACCATGAGCACACCCCAGACCCCCGCCGCGGCGCCCACGCTGGGGCACTCGCTCAAGCACCTCGCCGTCCACCTGGTGACCCCGCTGCTGATGTGCCTCGGCATGGCGCTCGCCTACCAGGGCGCCTTCCACCAGCCCGAGCCGCACCACCTCAAGGTCGCCGTCGTCGGCACCACGCCCCAGGCGCACGGCCTGGCCGAGGCGATCCGGCAGAAGGCCGGGGACGGGCTCGACGTCCGGACCGTCGACGACCGGTCCGCCGCCGAACAGCAACTGCGCGACCGCGACCTCGTCGGTGCCTTCGTCCCGGACGCCACGAGCCCCGAGCTGATCGTCGCCAAGGGGAACTCCGAGACCTCGGTGGTGGCCGCGACCGCGGTGTTCACCGCCGTCACCGACCGGCAGGGCGTCCCGCTGCACGTCACCGACCTGACCACGCCCGCCGCGGGCGACCCGACCGGCCAGGGCCTGTTCTTCCTGCTGGTCGCGCTGAGCATCGGCTCGTACGCGAGCGTCGCGGTGATCGGCGCCGCCGGTGCCGCGTTGGGCATGCGGGTCCGGGCGCTGGTCGGGGTCGCCGTCTCGCTGGTGGTCAGCGTCATCGGGATCGTCACCGCCGGCCCGGTGTTCCACGTGGTGGACCACGACCAGGCCGCGGTCTGGGCGCTCGGCTGGCTCTACTCGGCGGGCGTCGTGCTGATCGGCATCGGCCTGCACAGCTTCCTGAAGAAGTGGACCACGCTGGCGCTGATGGTGCTGTTCGTGATGCTCAACTTCACCTCCTCCGGCGGCATCTACCGCCCGGAGCTGCTGAACGGCTTCTTCGGCGCCCTGCACGGCTTCTGGACCGGCGCGGGCTTCCTGGAGGGCGCGCGCAGCCTGCTGTACTTCGACGGCGGCGCGGGCCTCGGCGGGCACGTCGCGACCCTGGTGGCCTGGCTGCTGCTGGGCGGCGCGGCCGTCGCGGCCGGGGCGCTGTACGAGCGCCGCGGCCGCCGTCCGGTGGAGGCGCCGGCGGAGGCCGAGGAGGAGATGGAGGAGGCGGTCGCGGTCTGACCGGACCCCTCGGGAAGGCTTCACCCGGCGCCAGGGGCATCGGCGCCGGGTGGGGATCGGCGGCCCGCGCCCGGCTCTGGACAAGCCGGACGCGGGCCGTGGCGTGGGCGCCGCCCGGGCGCCGCCCGGCCCTACCGGTACGCGGCCTGCCCGGTCAGCGCCTGCCCGACCACCAGGGTGTGGATCTCGCTGGTGCCCTCGTACGTCAGCACCGACTCCAGGTTGTTGGCGTGCCGGATCGGCGAGTACTCCAGCGAGATGCCGTTCGCCCCGAGGACCGTCCGGCACTCACGGGCGATCGCCAGCGCCTCGCGCACGTTGTTGAGCTTGCCGACGCTGACCTGCTCCGGCCGCAGCCGCCCGGCGTCCTTGAGCCGCCCGAGGTGGACGGCGAGCAGCGCGGAGTTGCCGAGCGCGAGCGCCATGTCGGCGAACTTGCGCTGGGTCAACTGGAAGCCGCTGATCGGACGGTCGAACTGGACCCGGGAGTCCGCGTACCGCAGGGCCGCCTGCAAGGAGTCCCGGGCGGCGCCGACCGCGCCGAACAGGATGCCGAACCGGGCCTCGTTCAGGCAGGACAGCGGCCCGCGCAGCCCCTCGGCCCCCGGCAGCCGTGCCTCGGCGGGCAGCCGGACGCCGTCCAGGTGCAGTTCGGAGGTGACCGAGGCGCGCAGCGACAGCTTCCGGGTGATGTCGCGGGTGGTGAAGCCGGGGGTGCCGCGCGGGACGAGGAAACCGCGGACACCGTCCTCGGTGGCCGCCCAGACCGTCGCGACGTCCGCGATGCCGCCGTTGGTGATCCACATCTTGGTGCCGTCGAGGATCCAGTCCGAGCCGTCGCGCACCGCGCGGGTGCGCATTCCGGCCGGGTTGCTGCCGAAGTCCGGCTCGGTCAGCCCGAAGCAGCCGATCGCGGTGCCGGCGGCCAGCCGGGGCAGCCACTCCTGCTTCTGCGCCTCCGAACCCCACCGGTGGACCGAGTGCATCGCGAGCGAGCCCTGGACGGAGACGAAGCTGCGGAGGGCCGAGTCGGCGGCCTCCAGTTCGAGGCAGGCCAGACCGTAGGAGACGGCGTTGGTGCCGGCGCAGCCGTAGCCGTCCAGGTGCATCCCGAGCAGCCCCAAGGCGCCCATCTCGGGGGCGAGTTCGCGGGCGAAGTGGGCGTTGTCGAACCACTCCGGCAGGTGCGGGCGGACCCGGTCGGCGAGGAAGCCGGCGACGGTCGCCTGGATCGCGCGCTCCTCCTCGGACAGCAGGGTGGCGAAGTCGATCAGGTCGAGCGGGTCGGCGAGGGGGGTGCTCATATCGGTTCCTGGGAGGTTGTGGGGGGCGTCGCGGGAGCGTCCAGCCAGGCGGCGAGCTCGGCGGTGTGCTCGCCGAGCCGGGGCGGGGGCAGGTGGTAGCGCGGCGGGGTGCGGGACAGGCCGATCGGGTTGGCGACCAGGTCGAGCGGGCGGCCGTCCGGGCCGGGCAGCGGAACCCGGGGGGCCAGGCCGAGGGAGTCGGCGAGGGCGAAGGCGTCGGCCAGGTCGTTGACCGGGCCGCAGGGCACGCCGAGCGGGGTGAGCACCGCGAACCACTCGGCGGCGGTGCGGCGTTCGAGCCGGGCGGTGAGCTCGCGGGCGAGCGGGCCGACGTGCGCGACCCGGTCGGCATTGGTGGCGAAGCGCGGATCGGCGGCGAGAGCGGGTGCGCCGATGCCCCGGCAGAGCGCGGCGAACTGCCGGTCGTTGCCGACCGCGACGACCAGCGGGCGGTCGGCGGCGGTGAACACCTCGTACGGGGCGATGGAGGGGTGGCGGTTGCCGAGGATGCCGGGCACCGCCCCGGCCAGGGTGTAGCCGGCGGACTGGTTGACCAGGCCGGACAGCAGGGTGGAGAGCAGGTTCAGCTCCACCAGCTGGCCCCGGCCGGTGGTGTCGCGCTCGCGCAGTGCCGCCAGGACGCCGACCGCCGCGTGCAGTCCGGTCAGCACGTCCACCACGGCGACGCCCGTCTTCACGGGTTCGCCGGGTGCCGGGCCGGTCACCGACATCAGGCCGCCGACGGCCTGCACCAGCAGGTCGTAGCCGGGCAGTCCGGCGCCCTGGCCGGTGCCGAAGCCGGTGATCGAGCAGTAGACGAGACGGGGGTTGAGGGCCCGGGCATCGTCGGGGCCGAGGCCGTGGCGGGCCATCGTGCCGGGGCGGAAGTTCTCCACCAGCACGTCGGCGCGGCGGAGGAGTTCGACGGCGCGGGCGTGGTCGGCCGGGTCGCGCAGGTCGAGGGTGAGGGAACGCTTGTTGCGGTTGACGGAGAGGAAGTAGGTGGCCTCGCCCTGGGCGTGCGGCGGGCCCCAGGCGCGGGTGTCGTCGCCGGTGCCGGGCTGCTCGACCTTGATCACGTCGGCGCCGAGGTCGGCGAGCAGCATGGTCAGGTAGGGCGCGGCGAGGACGCGGCCGAAGTCGGCGACCAGGACGCCGTCGAGCGGGAGCCCGGTCATTCGGCTGCTCCCGGGCGGGTGGTGTCGGTCGCTGGGTCCGTCGCCGGGTCGCCGGTCGGGTCGGTCGCCGGGTCGGCGGTACGGTCGGCTGTCGCGCCCGCCGTCACCGCGGCCGCCGCGTCGCCGGAGGGGGCGTCGCCGTGCAGGTGCGGGCGGGCGAGGAGCAGGTAGAGCCCGCCGGCCGCGAACACGACCACCGCGGAGAGCAGGACGAGGTAGTTGTCGTACCACGCGGCGTCCGGGGTGCGGCCCCAGCAGATGTTGACGATCGCGGCGACGCCGTAGACCAGCGCGCCGACGTTGACGGCGAGGCCCCAGCGGCCGAGCCGGAAGTCCCCGCTCGGGCGCCAGCCGCGCAGCCGGGCCCGCAGGGCGGCCAGCACCACCATCTGGAAGGCCAGGTAGATGCCGATGCTGGAGAAGGAGATGATCTTCGTCAGGGCGCCCTCGGAGAGCGCCGAGGCGCCGACGATGATCACGCCCGGCAGGGTCGCCGCGAGCAGCAGCGCGTACGGCGGCACCCGCAGCCGGTCCGAGACGGTGGCCAGCAGGCGGCTGCCCGCGATCATCCGGTCCCGGGCGAAGGAGTACGTCAGCCGGCTCGCCGCCGCCTGGAGGCTCAGCACGCAGGACAGGAAGGAGATCAGCACCACGCCGATCACCACCCGGGCGCCGGTCGCGCCGAACGCCTCGTGCAGCACCTGGGCCACCGGGTCCTTGTCGCTGCCGGAGACCACCGCGCCGATGTCCCGGATCGACATCACCAGTGCCAGGCTGACGCCGATCGCCGCCGCGCCGCCGACGTAGATGGTGCGCCGCATCGACTTGGGGATCTGCCGACCCGGGTCGGGCACCTCCTCGGCGACGTCGCCGCAGGCCTCGAAGCCGAAGAACAGGAAGACCGCGATCAGCCCGGCGGCCAGGAAGGCGTCGGTGTACGAGCCGTCGCCGCCCGCGCCGAAGCTGTCGAAGACCACGCCGAGGCCGTGGTAGCGGTGCGTCAGCAGCAGCCAGGCGCCGACCGCGAGGGCGCCCAGCAGCTCGGCGGCGAAGCCGAACACGGCCGCCGCCGACAGCACCCGGGTGCCGCCGAGGTTGATCACGGTGGCGAGCGCCAGCAGGCCGAGCGCGCACCAGACGGTCGTCGCCGTGCTCGGCTCGACGCCCAGCAGCGCGGCGACGTACGGGCCGGCGCCGTACGAGACGGCCGCGATGGTGGACATCAGCGCCAGCAGGTAGACCCAGCCGGTCAGCCAGCCCCAGGTGCGGCCCCACAGCCGCCGCGCCCACGGGTACACCCCGCCGGCGACCGGGAACTGGGCGACCACCTCGCTGAACACCAGCGCGACCAGCAACTGGCCGACGCCCGCGATCAGGAAGCTCCAGACCATCGGCGGACCGGCGGTCTGGAGGGAGGTGGCGAAGAGCGTGTACACCCCGACGACGGGGGAGAGGTAGGTGAAGCCGAGGGAGAAGTTCGCCCACAGGCTCATGTCGCGCTTGAACTCGGAGGTGTATCCGAGGGCGGCCAGCCGCTCGGCGTCCGGGTCGGGGGCGGCGCCCGGGGGGCGGGCGGTGCTGGCGCGTGCACTGGCATCGGTCATGACCTGCTCCTGGGAACGTGTCGTGATGCGTCGGGGGAGTGCTGCGGGTCCGGAAGGTGCCGGAGAGCGCTACGGGTTCGCGGGCGTGCGAAGGGAGTTCGCGGGTAGTGCCTGGGTAGTGCTGCGGGGTGGCGCGCGTGCCGGGCCTGCGGGCCGGGGTGCGGGCCGGGGTACATGGTGGGGTACGGGGCGGGACTGCGGGAAAACATACGAGATTGAGTTTCTAGCGGCAAGGGTGCGCGCCGGACCGGGGTACCCTGCGGAGATCGTGCGGCGAACGAGGAGGGGCCCGGCGTGACGACCATCGGCAGTGCGACCCCGCTGCTCAGGGCCGTCCTCGCGCCGCTCACCGACCTCGGCCGCGCCGACGCCGTGGCCCGCCGGATCACCGAGGCGATCGCCCTCGGCCTGGTCGCCGACGGCGACCAGCTCCCCAGCGAGAACGACCTCGCCGACCAACTCGGCGTCGCCAACGGCACCGTCCGGGAGGCGCTCGCGCTGCTCCGCGAGGCGGACCTGATCGAGACCAGGCGCGGACGCAACGGCGGCAGCTTCGTCCGCACCCCGGCCGAGGGCTCCGAACACCTCCGGGTCGACCGGCTGCGCGAGACCGCCACGGTGGACCTGCGCGACCTCGGCGACGAGGAACTGGCCGTCTTCGGCACCGCCGCCCGGCTGGCCGCCGAACGCGCCCCCGCCGACCTCGGCCCCCGGCTCACCCGGCTGGTGCACGAACTGCGCGACGCCGCCGGGCCCGCCGAGCAGTGCCGTGCCGACGCCCGCTTCCACATCGAACTCGCGGTCGCCGCCCAGTCGGTGCGCCTCACCCAGCTCGCCGTCCGGCTCCAGGCCGAACTCGGCCCGCTGCTCTGGCTGCCCGCCCCGTACGGCCCCGACCAGAAGCGCTTCGCCGAGCAGCACCGGGAGATCCTGGTCGCCGTCCTGGCCGGCGACGCGGCCGCCGCCCGGGCCGCCGCCGAGACGCACGCCGTCGCGTGCGTGCACCATCTGGTCCGGGGGCACCTGGAGTTGGCGGACGACGGCTGATCCGGCGGCACCGCCGTCGTTCCCGGAACCCCACCCGCCCGCCGGAGCCGTCATGACCAGCACGTCCACCCTGTCCGCCACCACCGGGGACTGCGCCCGGCAGGTCGCCGCCGCCGTCGACTCGGTGCTCGCCGACCTGGACGGCCTGCGGGCGGCCCTCGCCGCGTGCTGGGCCCGGGCGGCCGCCGCGGGGCGCCGGCCCGCGGCCGCCGAACTTGCCGTGCTGCACGGGACGGTGAGCGGGCTGCTGGCCCGGCCGGGGTCGCGCTGGTTCGGCTGCGGCGCCGCCGTGGCGCCCGGCGCGCTCGTCGACGCCGACCTGCACGTGGAGTGGTGGTACCGAGGCGGACGGGGTGCCGGGGAGCGGCGGCTGAGGCTCGCGCTCGACCCGTCGGACGCCGAGTTCTACGACTACCGGGCGCTGCCCTGGTTCGCCCGGCCCCGGGACGAGGGGCGGGCGGTGGTGGCCGGGCCGCAGGTCGACCTGCTCTGTGCCGACCGGTACGTGCTGTGCGTCGCCCGGCCGGTGGCCGTCCCGGGCGCCGGCTTCGTCGGGGTGGTGGCCGGGGACGTCCCGCTGGCCGCGCTGGAGCGGCTGCTGGTGCCGCCGCTGCGGGCGCTGCCCGGTGAGGCCGCGCTGCTCGACGGCGAGGGGCGGGTGCTGGCCGCGACCACCCCGGCGCTGCCGGTGGGCGCGCTGGCCCGGGTGCTGTCCGGCGACCCGGCGGTCGAGCGGGCGGCGGTGCCGTCGGGGGCGGTGGACTGGGCGGTGGTGCGGCTGTGACGGGCTCCCGGGCGGACCTCCATTTGTGAAGGTCTCGATGGTGCCGGGGGCTGACCGGGGCCGGCCGGTGCTCGGCGGGGCCTCGGCGGTTCGCGGTGGTTCTCAGCGGTCCCGCGTCCCGCGCCCCGGAGGCGCGGTGAAGCAGCAGTCCCCGCAGAGCCCGGCGCCCGGCCCGACCCGGTAGTAGAGGCAGCAACTGGTCCGGCGGAAAGCCGTGCCGTGCGGGCCGGTTCGCAGGGTGCCGGCCCCGGCCAGCGGCGGGCGGTCCAGCAGCTCCGAGACCAACTCCCGGGCCGCGAGCGGCGCGTGGACGTCCAGGACCCGCAGGGTGCCGGCCAGTGCGGAGGCGGTGTTGCCGAGCAGCAGGCGCGGGGAGAGCGGCACGGCGGCCCGGACGGCAGCGGCCAGGGGCTCCAAGTTGCCCAGCAGGACGGTGTCGTGGAGCCGGTCGGCGAGGGAGCCGCTGCCCGCCCGGACGGGCTCCGGCGGCGTCCAGAGGTCGAGCGGTCCCTGGTCCGGGATCCGGAACCAGGCGTGCTCCAGGGTCGGGACGGTCCCCAGCAGCACGGCCGAACCGAGGCCCACCGACCAGAAGCGGGCGGCCAGCCCCAGGTGCAGGATCGAGGCGGCGACCCGGGGTTCGGCGGTGCCGAGCCGCTGCGCCACCACCCGCAGGCGTGCTGCCAGCGGGGCGTCCGGCCCGGTGCCGAACAGCTCGGGCAGCGGACGGAAGCCTTCGGGCGGGGCCGGGGCCGGGGCCGTTTCCGCGTCCGTGTCCGTGTCCGGAGCGGTGTCCAGTGCGAAGTACGGTCCGACGGCGGTGAGTCGGCCGTAGTCGGGTCGGCCGTGCTCGGGTGGGCCGTGTTCGGGTCGACTGCCGTCGGGTCGGCCGTGGTCGGGTCGGTGGGGTGGCGGCGCGGGGTTCAACGGCCCACCCCCGTCGGGTCGGTGAACCCCGCGCCGGGTCCGGACGGCCCGGGTGCGGATGACCCGGGTACGGACGGGCGGTCGGGCGTCATCGGGGCCTCCAGGGTGTCCGGGCGCGCGGCTGGGCAGCGGCCGGGGGGCGGGGCAGCACCCGGGCGGCGGTGCCCGGCCCGGCTCGGCCCGGCTCCGGAGAGCCCCGGAAGGGCCTGGTCGGGCGGGGTCAGCCGCGCACGGTGAAGTCGCCACCGGTCGTGCGGATGAACGGTACCGTGCCCTGGCAGTCCGCCACCGGTTGGCCCAGCGCGCCCCAGACCCAGCCGAGCCGGTCCCTGTGCCGCCCGTTGTCCTCGACCGACACCGAGACCTTCTGGCCGACCACCTCCAGGCCCGGGAACCACGGGGCCTCACCCTTGGTGATCACGCCGGTGGCGATCGCCTCCCGGCCGCCGACGGCCAGACAGGTGATGTCCCCCTCGAAATCGGCGACCAGTCGGCCGTCGGTGTGCATGTGGCGGACGTGGAAGCGGCCCCGGGTGCTGCCCGGGTCCGTGCCGGTGCCGGCGCCGGCGTCGACCGAGATCCGGACCCGGTCGCCCGCGAAGCCGCCGAACCCGGCGGTGAGCACGGTGTCACCGGTGCCGCGCAGGCTGACCGGCCCGGGGCCGTCCGCGCCTGCTGCCGGTGCGGACGGTGCGGTCGCGGTCGTGGCGGTGACCGGAGCCGTGGCGGTGGCGGGCGCTCCGGCGGTGGCCGGTGACGCGGTGGCGACCGTGGTCGCGGCGAGCAGCAGGAGCGCGGCTGCGGCGGTGGCGGTGCGGCGGTTCATGCTGGTTCGTCCTCCTGCGGGGGCGGTCCTTCCGATGGCAATGAGTCTGCTCCGGGCGGGCCGGGCGCACCTCCCGCTGCGGAGGGGAGTCGACGGCGGCCGGCTCACCCCGGGGGAGGAGCCCGGACTCCCCCGGGAGAGCTGGTGGGCCAGGCCGGGTGGGCATCGGGCCCTGTGGAGAGTTTCGGGGGAAGGGTCAGCGGTCCCGGCCGCCGCCTCGGGCGCCGCGCGGGCGGGTGAGGGTGAAGCGGTCGACGGCGACGAGGTCGCCGTACGGGCCGCTGACGGAGTAGTAGGTGACGTCGATGGTGGTCTGCCCGCCGCGCCGGCCCGGGTCGACGTCGAAGGATGCGAAGCCGTACGGGTTCCGGGCGTCGCGGAACGCGGACCAGGGGGCGTCCTCGATGACGTACACCGGCGGGCGCTTGCCGGTGGCCGGGTCGACGGCGCCGACGCCGGTGATGACGCGGGCCTTCGGCGGGTCGAAGAAGAGCTGGTTGGACGGGGCGGAGGTGCCGCCGCCGCCGATCACCATGTGGACGGTGCCCTTGGTGGTGTCGATGGTGCGGGTGTCGGTGGAGACCGGGACCGGGGTGCGGGTGTCGGTCGGCTGCTGGCCGCGGATGGGGTGCGAGCGCTCGTAGTGGTGCTCGTGGCCGCAGACCACCAGGTCCACGCCGTACTTGTCGAACAGCGGTACCCAGGCCTCGCGTACGCCGAGGTCGGCGCCGTTGAACTTGTCGGCGGTGGAGATCACCACCTGGTGCATGCAGACCACGATCCAGTCGATTCCCGGGTCCGCGTCGGCCGCGGCCAACTCCCGCTCCAGCCAGCGCTGCTGGGCTCCGCCGGAGTAGCCGTGGACATAGGAGTTGCCGGCGTCCTGGAGGGCGACGTCGTCGTTGTTGAGGCTGATCACACGCACCGATCCGGCGGTGAACGAGTACCAGAGGCCGTGCAGTTCGTCGTCCGAGCCGGAGTCCGGGAGGTCGAAGTAGGTCTGGTAGGCGCCGTAGCCGATCGGGCCGTTGCCCTTCTCGTTCTCGTGGTTGCCGGCGGCGGGCATCCAGGGGCGGTGGCGGGCGGAGCGGGTGTTGTTCTCGAACCAGTCGGACCAGGTGCGGACCCGGTCGGTGGCGATGTTGGCGTAGCAGAGGTCGCCGTTGAGCAGGTGGAACAGCGGGGCGATCCGCTCGACCCCGGCGGTGGTGTCGCCGGCGGCGGGGCTGCCGAGGTTGTCGTTGACGTAGCCGTTGGTGGTCTTCTTGCCGAGGGTGGGGGTGCCCTGGTCGCCGAAGCTGGTGAAGGTGAAGGCGGACCGGCCGCGCGGGGCGGTGCGGACGGTGCCGAGTTCGGGGGTGGCGCCGTCGTGGACGGCGGCGTAGACGTAGTCCGTGTCGGGGTGCAGGCCGCTCAGCCGGGCGTGGTGCACCTGGACCTCGGTGCCGGAGGCGGCGTCCCGGTAGGTGCGGGTCGCGGCCTGCGCGGTCCGGCCGAAGCCGCCGTTGGACGTCCCGTACGTCACCCGGGGGTTGCCGACGGAGCGGGTGGTGTGCCAGGACACCACCACCTCGCGCGAGGCGTCCGCGCCGAACTGGAGGTGCAGGCCGGCCACCCGCGGGGCGCCGGAGCGGCCGGGCCGCTGCCACAGCAGTGGGGACGGCGGGGAGGACGGGGCCGCGGCGGCGGGGGCGGCGGGGAGGCCGGAGAGGGACACGGCGCCGCCGAGGCCCAGGCCGGAGGCGCCGGCCAGGAGTCCGCGACGGCTGACGGGGAGGCGTCCACTGGAAGCGTTCATGGCGGCCAGCCCACCGTACGGCGGGTGAACCGCGCCGGAGCCGGGGCGTGAACTTTCCCGGCGCGCGCGGGGCGCACGGGAGCGGGCGCGCGAGAAGGGGCCGTCGCGGACGGCGGCGGCCCGGGTGGACTGCGCGTCCACGGAGTCGAGGGGATGCTCCGTGGACGCGCGGAACCTACGAGGTGGGGGTGGCCTCCGGACTTGGCGTCCTCCGGCCGGTAGTTCGATCGTCGACCGAGGTAGAGAACCAGCGGCAGACCCTGATCCGTCTCGACCTGTCGCCACTGCCTCCTGCGGTCGAACTTCCTTCAGCTACCTCGCAGGTCCACCTCCCATCATGCGCCTCCTACGCCGCGTACACCAGGGTCGAACGCCATGAATTCGGGCATTTCGTCCAGTGGGTGCGCGGGTTGTCCGCCGGGGCCGGTCTCAGGGCCGCGGCCACCCGTCCACGAAGTCCAGCTTCCGGTGGTACGGCCCCTCGGGCCCGGTGCTGCGGTAGTCCTCGCTGCTGCTGCCGGTGCGGACGGCGCGGTCGCCGTCGTGGCGCTGGGCGGTCGGGCGCAGGGTGTGGTCGACGGTGGAGCGCTCGGTGACGCGGCCGCCGGTCGCCGTGGTGGCCTCGCGGTGGTAGCCGAGGTCCATGGCGGTGCGCTGGTCGGTGTTGCCGGCCGCGTCGTGGCTCACCCGGTAGCCGACGTCCAGCGGTTCGCCCTCGTGGACGGTGGTGGTGCGGCGCGGCCCGCCGCCCCAGGTCGCGGTGGTGCGGGTGAGGTCGGTGCGGTTGTGCAGTGCCAGGTCGTTGCCGCTGTCGCGCAGTCGCTGGCCGGAGCGGAAGGCGAGGTCGTCGCGGACCTCGGTGGTGATCCGGCCGTGCGAGGTCTGCACCCAGCCCCGGGCGAGGTCGTGCCGGGCGGCGGTGACCGTCCAGTCGCCGCTGCCGGCGCCGTGGTCGGTGAGGGCGGTGTCGACGGAGGCCTCGGGGGCGACCCGGTAGTCGGTGAGCTGCCCGGTGGTGCGGGCGGTGCCGTGGTCGACCTCGGCGAACAGGTTGACCTGGCCGGTCCAGACGTCGTTGCTCTGGGCCTCGGCCGCGTTCACCGTGACGCCGACGGTGTGCGGGCGGCCGTCGAGGAGCAGGCCGGCGTACGGGGTGAGGTCGAGCCGGTAGGCGGGCAGGTCGAAGGCGAACACGCCGGGGACGGGCCGCCAGAGCAGCGGGTCCCAGCCGCCGGTGTAGATCACCGGGTACGGCCAGACCGCGCCGGCGACCCGGCCGTCCACGGTGAGCCGCAGCTCGCGGAACGGGCCCTTGCCGCAGATGCCGGTGCCCGGGTTGGCGGCGGCGAAGGCGTCGGGTGCGGAGGCGTACGCGAACTCCTCGCAGGCGCCGCCGCCCCGGGCGTAGACCTCGGCGGTGAGCCGTTCGAGGTTCTGCGGGAAGGTGAGTTCGCGCCCGGCGGAGGGGGCGGCCTGGGTGAGGGCGAACGGCCCGGTGGTGAGCAGCCGGTCGGCGGTCCGGGCGGCGGGCCAGTGGGTGTCCGCGGTGTAGAAGGTCAGGCTCGCGCTGATCGTGAAGACGCCGGTGTAGGTGGCGTCGGTGACGTTGGCGAGGTCGAAGGAGAAGTCCTGCGGGCCGGCCGCGAACAGCGGGGCGTAGCGGGTGACGTCGTGCTCGACGTTCCACTCGATGCCGTCCTTGGACGGCTCGGGGGTGGAGGAGAGCAGGACCTGGACGCCGCCGACGCGGACGCTGAAGATCCGGTCGAACTGCCGCCCGGCGACCTGCCCGTGGAGGTCCAGGACCACGGCCGACCAGGGGCCGGCGCAGTCGGCGGGCGGGGTGAGGGCGGCGGTGTACGGGGTGTCGGGCGGGTTGCCGTAGCCGTTGCGGAACTCGCGCGCGTGCATCGCCTCGACGGTGCAGGCGCGGGTGTCCGGGCGGGTGAGGGGCTTGGTGGCGGTGACCGGGTCGTGGTAGTCGGTGCCGAAGTCGGCGTGGGCGGGGCCGGCGGCGGTGAGGGTGCCGGCCAGGGTGAGTACGGCGGCACCGAGCAGACCGGCGGCGCGGCGGAGCAGCGGGCGCAGGGCCAAGGCGGATCCCCGGGGTCGGGCGGCCCGTGGCGCTGCCGCGGGCCGGAGGGATGATCCGGCATCCTTCCGGGGGTGGCATGCCAGCGTCAAGGGCGGGCCCGGCCCCTGTGGTGCCGGAACCCGGACGGCCCGGCCGTGCGCCCGTCAGGGTGCCGCCAGCGCCGCCGCCTCCTGCCGGATGAGGTCGCGCAGGGCCGCCAGCCGGGGCCGGCGGTCGTCGAGCCGCCACTGCATCTCCAGCGGCAGGGTGGCCCGGCCCTCCAGCCGTACGGTGGCCACGTCCTCGGTGAGGTGGCCGGTCATCGAGCCGGGCACCAGGGAGAAGGCGCGGTTGCGGGCGAGCAGGTAGAGCCGGGAGCCGACGATCCGCGGCGGGCTGACCAGGACCGGCGGGTCCACGCCGTGCTCGGTGCAGAGGCCGAGCACGTGGTCGTAGTAGCGGGGGTGCTGCTCGCGCGGCCACAACAGCAGCGGCAGGTCGCGCAGTTCGGCCAGGCGCAGGCTGGTGCGGCGGGCCAGCGGGTGGTCCCGGCCGAGCGCGACCAGCACCGGCTCGTCGGCGATCCGCTCCAGCCGGTAGCCGGGCACCTCGTCCAGGAAGCGGCCGAGCCCGATGTCGGCGAGTTCGGCGGCCAGGGTGGCGGAGACCTGGCCGGTGTCCACGGCGAGTTCGGCGGTGTCGAGCGCGGGCAGCTCCTGCTCGGCCCGGCTGACCACGGCGGGCAGCAGCCGGTTCGCCACGCTCGGCGAGGCGACGATCCGGGCCGTGCCCAGCCGCGACTCCTCGTGCAGCCGGACCCGGGTCAGCAGCGACTCGGCCTGGCCGAGCAGCCGCGCGCTCTCGGTGGCCATCACCTCGCCGGCCTCGGTGAGCGCGACCGAGCGGCGGCTGCGGTCGAACAGTTCGACGCCCACCGTCCGCTCCAGCCGGGCGACCTCCTGGCTGACCGTCGGCTGTGAGATGTGCAGCCGCTCGGCGGCCCGTCCGAAGTGCAGCGTCTCGGCGACGGTCAGGAAGACCTCCAGCTGACGCAGGGTGAGAGCCATGTGGTCAGGGTAGACGAAGGGTGGACGAACCAATAGGCACGGAGCTATCGGAAACCCCAGGACTCATTCTGGATTCCGATGCGAACCGTCCATACGCTGAGCAGCACGTTGCCCCATCGCAGTGGCATCTCACAGAGAGTTCGCATCATGACCGGACTGCCCCCCAGCGCCTCCGCCATCCACGTCGCCGAGGAGGTCGCGCAGGCCCTCGCCGACGGCCGTCCCGTGGTCGCCCTGGAGTCGACCATCTTCACCCACGGGCTGCCGCGGCCCCGGAACCTGGCCGTCGCGCTGGAGGCGGAGAAGCAGCTGCGGGAGGCGGGCGTCGTCCCGGCGACCATCGGCGTGCACGCCGGGGTGCCCACGGTCGGCCTGAGCACCGAGCAGATCACCGAACTGTCCGCCATCGACGGCCTGGACAAGGTCAGCCTGCGCGACCTGCCGGTGGTCGCCGCGCTCGGCCGGCACGGCGGCACCACCGTCGCCGCCACCGCCTTCCTCGCCCACCGCGCGGGCATCCGGGTCTTCTCCACCGGGGGCCTCGGCGGCGTGCACTTCGGCGCCTCCGAGAGCTTCGACGAGTCGGCCGACATGACCACCCTGGCCGCCACCCCGGTCACCGTGATCAGCGCCGGCGTGAAGTCGATCCTCGACATCCGGGCCACCCTGGAGCGCTTCGAGACCTTCAACATCCCGGTCATCGGCTACCGCACCCGCAAGTACCCCGGCTTCTACGTCACCGACTCCGGCCACGAGATCAACTTCAGCGTGGAGTCGCCCGAGGAGGCCGCCCGGGTCATCGACTCCCGCGACCGGCTCGACCTGCCGCAGGCCGTCCTGATCGCCAACCCGGTCGACCCGGCCAAGCAGCTGCCGCCGGAGGAGCTCGACGGCATCCTGGCCCGCGCCTGGGCCGAGGCCGAGCGGCAGGGCGTCACCGGCAACGCCTCCACCCCCTTCCTGCTCGACCACATCCAGCGCGACACCCAGGGGCGCAGCCTGGACGTCAACATCGAGGTCTACCGGGGCAACGTCCGCCTCGGCGGTGAGATCGCCACCGCCCTCGCCGCCGCCACGACCGGGGCCTGAGCCGTGCTGGGGGTGCTCGGCGACCTGGTCGAGGACATCGTGGTCTGGGTCGACGGCCCGCTGCGGCACGGCACCGACTCCAGCGCCCGGGTCTTCCGGCGACGCGGCGGCAGCGCGGCCAACGTCGCCCGCTTCGCCGCCGGCCAGTACCCGGCCCGCTTCCTCGGCTGCGTCGGCGAGGACGCGGCCGGGGACGGCGTGGTCGCCGAACTCGGCGGCCACGGCGTGGACGTACGGGTCTCCCGGCGCGGGCGCACCGGCAGCATCGTGGTGCTGATCGACCAGGACGGCGAGCGCACCATGCTGCCCGACCGGGGCGCCGCGACACTGCTGGAACGCGTCCCGGACGGCTGGCTGGCGGGCCTGACCCACCTGCACGTGCCGGCCTACTCCTTCGACGGCGAGCCGGTCGGCGCCACGGCGGTGGACGCGCTCGCCCGGGTCCGGCAGGCGGGCGGCACCACCTCGGTGGACGCCTCCTCGACCGGGATGCTGGAGCAGTACGGGCGCGAGCGCTTCCTGGCCCTGCTGGCCGAGCTGGCGCCCACCTTCGTGTTCGCCAACCGCTCCGAGTCCGCCTTCCTCGGGCTGCTGGTGGACGGCCTGCCCGGGCCGGAACGCGCCCGGCTGGCGGCCACCACGGTGGTCACCAAGTCCGGCGCCGAGGCGACCACCGTCGACGTGCCCGGCGAGGGGCTCTTCACGGTGCCGGTGCCGCCGGTCGCGGAGGTGCGCGACCTCACCGGGGCCGGGGACGCCTTCGCGGCGGGGTTCCTGGCCGGATTCCTGGACACCGGGGACCTGCGGCTCGCCGCCGGGCTCGGGCACCGCAGCGCGGCCCGGGTGCTGGCCTCGCCGGGGGCTTCCTGCGGCGAGGGGTGACGGCCCGGCCGGACGGCCCCGGTGTGGGCTGGGCCGTCCGGCGCGCGGGCCGGGGGCCCGGGGCCTCCGCGCGTGCGGAGGCCCCGGGCCCTTCGTGCGTGGGCCCTTCGTGCGCGGGGCTTCGTGAGTGAGGCTTCCGGTGCGGGGCCTCGCGCGGGCGGGAGCGCCCGGGGCCGGCGTCAGCGCAGCGCGTCCTTGCGGAGGAAGCGCTTCAGCCGTTGCCACGTCCAGGTGTTGACCACGTCCTCGGCGGTGAGCCAGCCGCGCTGCGCCGTGCCGACGCCGAAGCGCGGGTAGCCGAGCTGCGGGACGGCGTGGGCGTCGCTGTCGATGCTGAACCGGACGCCGTGGCGCCGGGCCCGCAGCACGTCCTCGTCGCGCAGGTCGAGCCGCTGCGGGGAACTGTTGATCTCGATCGCCGTGCCGGTCCGCGCGGCGGCCTCGAACACCGCGTCCAGGTCGACGTCGATCGGACCCCGGCTGCCGATCCGGCGGGTGGTGAGATGACCGATGACGTGCACGTACGGGTTCTCGCAGGCGCGGACCAGCCGACGCGTCTGAGCGGCCCGGTCGAGGCCGAAGTGCGAGTGCACGGAGGCCACGCAGACGTCGAAGCCGGCCAGGAACTCCGGCGGCCAGTCCACCCCGCCGTCCGGACCGATGTTCAGCTCGGTGCCGTGCAGCAGCCGCAACTTCCGGTGCCGGTCGGTGAGTCGGCGGACCTGCTCGCGCTGGGCGAGCATCTTCTCGTCGGTCATCCGCTGCATGACCAGGTCCGGCGCGTGGTCGGTGACGGCGACGTAGGAGTAGCCGCGGGCGGCCGCGGCGTCGACCATCTCCTCCAGGGTGGCCAGCCCGTCGGTCAGGTCGGTGTGCGTGTGCAGGTCGCCGCGCAGGTCGGACTCCTGCACCAGGTCCGGCAGTCCGCCCTCCAGGGCGGCCTCGACCTCGCCCCGGTCCTCGCGCAGCGGCGGTGCGATCCACGGCAGGCCGAGCGCCGCGTACACCTCGTCCTCGGTCCCCGAGACCACCTTGGCGCCGCCGTCCACCGTGAACAGCCCGTACTCGGAGAGCTTCAGCCCGGCCCGCACGGCCATCGTGCGCAGCCTGATGTTGTGCGCCTTGGAGCCGGTGAAGTAGACCAGAGCCGCACCCCAGTCCTCCTCCGGGACGACCCGCAGGTCCACCTGGACGCCCTGCTCGGTGCGGACCGAGGTCTTGGTCGGCCCGCTCGTGATCACCTCGGCCACGTACGGGAGTCCGGTGAGCGCGGCCGTCAGCGGGCCGGAGTCCTCGGCGGTCGCGAGCACGTCGATGTCGCCCACCGTCTCGCGCATCCGGCGCAGCGAGCCGGCGTACGCGCAGCGGGTGCAGCCGGGGACGGCGGAGAGCGCGGCGACCAGCTGGTCGGCCAGCCCGGTGGCGGTGTCCAGCAGGATCCGGCCGCCGGACTGCCGCAGCAGCTCGATGCCGTGCAGGATCTTCTCGCCGCTGCGCTCGCCGAAACCGGCCAGGCCGGCCAGCCGGTCGGCGCGGACCGCCTCGGCCAGTTCGTCCACCGAGGCGATGCCGAGGTCGCGGTAGAGGGAGAGGGCGCGCTTCGGGCCGACGCCGGGGACGGCCGTCATCTCCCGCACACCGGCCGGGATCTCGGCGCGCAGCTCCTCCAGGGCGGTGATCCGGCCGGAGGAGAGGAACTCGGCGATCTTCCCGGCGGTGGACCTGCCGACCCCGGGGATCTGCTGCAGGCCCTTGACGTCCAGCCCGGCGAGGTCCCCGGGGTGGCCGCCGACGGCGCGGGCGGCCTTCTCGTAGGCGCGGGCCCGGAAGGCGTCCCCGCCGGTGATGTTGATCAGGTCGGCGTACTCCTGGAGCAGCCCCCTGACCTGGTCGTTGAGCCGGGGCATGGGGCAAGTCTAGGTTCGGTGGGGCGGGTTCGCCGGGTCTGCGGGGTTCTGCCGCCCTCTGCGGTCCTCTGTCGTTCTTTGTCGCCCTTTGTCGTTCTCTGCCGTTCTCGGCCGGGTTCCGTGCGGGAGTGCCGTCAGTCGTAGGCGACCGTGAGCAGCAGCACCACGGTCAGCCCCCCGCCGGGGGTGGACTCGACCGCGAGGCGGCCGCCCGCCGCGAGGACCAGGCTGTGCAGGGCGGGTCCCACCGGGCCGTCGGCGCGCACGCCGGCGAGCAGCCACTGGCGTGCCTCGGGCGGCTGGTGGGAGCCCCGGTCCGATATTCGGATCTCCACCCGGCCGGGCTCCCGGCCACGCCTCCGGGCACCGTCCCCCGCGGCCTCCCGGCCGGACGGCCGCCGGGGGGACACGGCGCCCGCCACCACGGCCCGGACCAGCACCAGGCCGCCCGGAGGGCTGCGCCGGATCGCGTGATCGACCAGCCCGGAGAGGGCCGCCTCCAACCGGCGGGCGTCCCCGGCCACCACCGGCAGCCCGGGCGCCAGCCGGACCGCGACGGCCGCCGAGCGGTCACCGCCGCGCAGCACCCGGCGGACCACGTCGGCCACCTGGACGTGCCGGGCCATCGGTTCGCAGCCGGCCTGTCGGCCCGTCCAGCGCAGGCGCTCCAGCTCCGTGCGGTCGAGCGCCCTGGGCGCGGCCATCGCGCCGGACGGGACCTGGCCGAGGCCCTCCTCGGTCTCGGAGACGGCGAGCCCGCCCGCGCGTGCGGGCCCGCTCCTGCGGCCGGTGCCGCCCGCGCCGCCGAACGCGGCCAGTGCCCGGGCCCCCGACGCGACGTAGCCCCAGAGCCTCAAGCGTGTCATCCGCCCTGCCCCTCGTGCTCACCGGCGGCCGTCATCGGTTCCGCGGCCGACCGGGACGGGCCGATTCCCCGGCCCACCTGCCAGCCTGCGCCTCACCCGCCCGGGTGACAATCCCGCCCCGGGCGGGAACCCGGCGACGGCCCCCGCCGAGCGGCCGGTCGGGCCCCCGCCGACCGGCGGGGCAGCCCGTGCGGGCCCGGTGGTCGCTCCGGCGGGTCGGCCCGGGTGGTCGGCCCGGGTGGTCGCTCCGGCGGGTCGGCCCCGACCGTGCGGGGAGCGGGTGCCCGGCGGACCACACAGAGTCCTTCGCAAAAAACCCTTTGCAAAGAACTCTGTGCGGTCTACGCTCCTGCCATGACCGAGGACAGCGGCTGGAAGCACAGCGACGACCCGCACATCGCCATCACCGCCAAGGGCATGCGGGCGATGGCGCACCCCGTGCGCATGCAGTTGGTCGGGCTGCTGCGCAAGCACGGCCCGTCCACCGCGACGCGGCTCGCCGAGCAGCTGGGGCTCAACTCCGGGGCCACCAGCTACCACCTGCGCCAGCTCGCCGCCGCGGGCTTCGTCGAGGAGGACCGGGAGCGCGGCAACGCCCGTGAGCGATGGTGGCGTTCGGCGCACCGGCTCACGGTCTGGACGGGGGACGACATGGCCGACGAGGAGCCGGACACGGCCGTCGGCTTCCTGCGCTCCGTCCTGGCCGCGCACACCCTGACCGGCCAGCGCACGCTCGACGCCTTCGAGACCATGCCGCGCGAGTGGCGCCGGGTGACGGACATGAGCGACCTGATCCTCCAGCTCACGCCTGCCGAGGCCGAGCAACTGGCGGGCGAGCTGTCCGCCGTGACGGCGCGCTACCGCCGGATCGGCGCCGCCGGGCCGGTCCCGGAGGGCACCGAGCAGGTCTCCGTCATCGTCCACGTCCTGCCGCACCCGAAGACCACCGCCGAGGAGGGGCCCGCATGACCAGGACCACCGGCTCCGCAGCCGCCGCCCCGCCGGTCCGCAGCTTCCGGCCGCTGGCCGGGGTGCTGACGGCCACGGCCGTCTCCGTGACCGGGACCAGGGTCTCGGCCATCGCCCTGCCCTGGTTCGTCCTGGCGACCACCGGCAGCGCCACCATGACGGGCCTGGTCGCCTTCGCCGAGATGGCGCCGTACGTGCTGGTCAAGGCGCTGACCGGGCCGGTGGTCGACCGGCTGGGGCCACGGGTGGTGTCCTGGACGACGGACGCCGTCAGCGCCGTCGCGGCCGGGCTGGTGCCGCTGCTGCACGCGCGGGGGCTGCTCCCGTTCTGGGCGCTGCTGGTGATGGTCGCGGTGATCGGTGCGATGCGCGGCCCGGGGGACCTGGCCAAGTCGGTCATGGTCCCCGAGGCGGCCGACCACGCCCGGGTGCCAATGGAGCGCGCCACCGGGTTGTCCGGCGTCACCGAGCGGCTGGCCTCCACGATCGGCCCGGCGGTCGGCGGCGGGCTGGTCGCACTGCTCGGGCCGCTCGCCGGTCTGGCGGTCAACGCGGCCACCTTCGCGCTCGGCTCGCTGATCATCGCCCTCGCGCTGCCGCGGGGGATGGGGCGCCCGGCGGCGGCGCCGTTGCCCGGGGCGGTCGCGGCACCGTCGGCGGAGGCCGACGAGGCAGCGGGGTCCGGCGGCTACTGGCGGATGTTCCGGGAGGGCTTCGCCTTCCTGCGGTCCGAGCCGCTGCTGCTCACCGTGATCGTGATGGTGGGCATCACCAATCTGCTCGACGCCGCCTTCGTGACGGTCCTCGTCCCGGTGTGGGCGCGGGAGTCCGGCAACGGCCCGGCCGCCATCGGCCTGACCGCCGGCACCATGGGCGCCACGGCCGTCGTCGGCAGCCTGATCGCGGCGGCCGTCGCCTCCCGCCTGCCCCGGCGGACGGTCTTCTTCGTCGGGTTCCTGCTGTGCGGCGCACCCCGCTTCCTGGTGCTCGCCCTCGGCGCGCCGATGTGGGCGGTGCTCACGGTCTTCGCGATCGGCGGCTTCGGCTCCGGCTTCCTCAATCCGATCCTCGGCGCGGTGCTCTTCGAGCGGGTGCCCCGCCACCTGCTCGGCCGGGTCCACGCCCTCGGCGACTCCCTCGCCTGGGCGGGCATCCCGCTCGGCGGCCTGGTCGCCGGGGCGTCGGTCGCCCTGATCGGGCTGATACCCAGCCTGCTCGTGGCCGGCGCGCTCTACTTCGCCACCACCACCCTGGCCGGGCTCCGCCCGGAGTGGCGGGAGATGGACCGCCACCGGGCCAGGGGGGAGAGCGCGGCCGTCGAGCAGGGACCACCAGGGGACGCGGACGCCGTGCCGGAGCCGGTTCCGGCACACCGGTGAGCGGCGGTCGCCACGGTCGGCTACCGGGCCGGTCGGTTGCCGGGCCGGTTGTTCACCGGGCACGTCGTTCACCGGGCATGTCGGGCGATCCGGTCGTCGGCGGCATCGCCGACGGGAGGGCTGCCCGCCCAATGGAGGAGCAGCAGACTGGCCAGGGCGGCCAGGGCACACCAGGTCGAGACGAAGGCCAGGCGCCAGAGCAGCGCGCAGGCGAGGGCGCCCACGGCAGTGAGGAGGCCGAGGCGGCGGAGCAGCCGGTCGCCGCTCGCGAGGAGGCAACCGACGGTGGCGAGGAGGTAGCCGCTCAGGAGGAGCGCCGGGTGCGGGATGCCGACGGCGTAGCCGAGGGTGTGGCCGTGCACGGTGGCCGTCACCGGGCGGGCGGCGACGGCGGCGGCGAGCGGGACGGCGACGGCCGCGCCCAGCAGGGTGAGGCCCGCGAGTACGCGCCGACGGGGGCCGACCGTCGCGCACCACACCGCGGCCGGGACCAGGACGGGCAGCAGCGGAAGCGCGATCACAGCCCAGGCGGTGCGGGCCGCCCCGGCGAGGCCGGCGGTGAGCCCGCCGTCCGTGCCGAGCCAGACCAGCGCCTCGATCAGCTGGTGCAGGCCCAGCACCAGGGGGAGCGCGGCGAGCGGTAACCGCTGAGGGTTGCCCGACCGGTGGGCGCGGACCAGGCACGCCACGCCGACGGCCGCGACCACCCCACCGGCCACGGCGTCCGCCTGCGCGCTCCAGCACATCGGGGCCCCTAGCCGGAAGCCCCGGGACCGCCGGAGGAGCCGCCGCCGGGTCGCTCACCGGGGCGCTCGCGGCCGTCGGGTCGGTTGTCGGGTCGGTTGTCGGGTCCGCCGTCGGGTCCGCCGTCGGGTCGGTCCTCGGGTCCGTCGGGTCGGCCGTCGGGGCCACCCGCCGGTCGGGCCTCGGACGTGCCCTCGGCCCCGCTCTCGGATGTCTCCTGGGACGTCTCCTCGGACGTCTCCTCGGACGTCTCCTCGGCGTCGTCCTCCGGTAGGGCGCCGACGCTCTCCAGGGTGTCGCGGACGGTGCCGGGCATCGCCGGGTGGCGGCCGATCACGACCACCCCCACCACGATGGCCAGCAGCCCGGCCGACTGCCAGGCCAGCGCCCCCGGGGTGACCCGCAGCCGGTCGCCGAGGAAGCCGACCGCGCAGGCGATCCCGGACAGCGGCTGGGCGGCGGTCAGCGCCGGCAGGGACATCCGCAGCGGCGCGGCCTCGAAGGCGCTCTGCACCAGCAGCAGTCCGACCACCCCGGCCACCACCACCGCGTACGGTTGCCAGCTGCGCAGCACGGCCGACAGCCCCTCGTGGTCGAGTCGCTGGGTGGTGGTCCGGGTGAGCGCGTCCTGGAGGCCGTAGAGCAGTCCGGCGGCCAGCGCCAGCAGGGTCGCCTCCTCGAACAGCGGCAGCCGGCGGGCCAGCGAGACCAGCAGCACGACCAGCCCGACGACCGTGCCGACCACCAGCCAGTGCCGCAGCTCCCCGGCGGGCGCCCCACCGCCCGTCGGCTTCCCGGCGACGATGAAGGCCGTCACCCCGAGGCCGAGCAGCAGCACCCCGGCCCAGCCGGAACGGCCCAGGGTCTGACGGGTCAGCACCCGGGCCAGCGCCATGGCGAACAGCAGGTTGGTGGCCAGCAGCGGTTCCACCAGGGACACCTCGCCCTGGTTGAGTGCGAACGCCGAGAGGATCAGTCCGCTGACCATGAACCCGGTGCCGAGCAGCCACTGGGGCATCCGCATCAGGTCGAGCAGCAGCCGCCAACGCAGCAGATCGGCACGGGGGGCACTCTGCGCCGCGTGCTGCTGGAGGACGAAGCCGAGCCCCAGACAGCAGGCCGCACTGAGGGCGAGGAGGAAGACCGCCACGGAGGGACCACCAGGTTGTGTCGCTGCCCGCGCCGCGCCGACGGATCCGAGGAGGGGCGGCGGTCGCGGCCCGCTTCCGCCAGCGTACCGCCGGGGCGACGAGCGGGCCGATCGGGCCGATCGGGCGCGGGCGGCGGGCGGGCCGCGCCGGCGCCGTCGCCGGGCAGCCGCCGTGGTGGGCCGCGCTTGCCGGTACCGGCGGGGCAGGCGCACGCTGGTGTGAGCGACCGCCACGGGCACCGTCCGGGCCGGTCCGGACAGGCGGCGACGGGGGCCGGCGCCAGGAGGTGTGGCATGCACAACCAGTGGGACGTGGAGCTGACATTCGACGAGGACGGCGTGCACACGGCGTGCGACGCCAGGTTGACGGGCGCGAGGGCGCCGGGCCTGAGCGCGCGCGGCGAGTCCGTGAAGAGCGCCGACGACCGTCCGCTCGCCAGGATCGGCGAGGAGGTCGCGGCCTCCCGCGCCCTGGAGGCGCTGTCCCGCAAGCTGCGGGTCCAGGCCGCCGGGGAGATCGACGACGAAGGGCACCGCCCGGGCTACCTGATCTACTGACGCCCGCAGTTCCCACCGGGCCCACCCGGCCCTACCGGGGCGCGGGCTGCCTGTGGCTGCGCGGTCGCCAGGCGCCCGACCCCGCACGCGCGGCGGGTGGCGTCCGCGAAGGCGCGCTCGGCGGCTCCCCCGTCGGTCCCGGCCCGGCGCCCTACTGCCGTGCCGCGTACGGGCGGGCGGATTCGCCCGGTCGTCGTCGGCGAGGGCACGGGGTCCTGCGGCGGTGAATCGCCTTCTCCAATTTTTTGATGTCACATCAAGTGCCTTGCGGTGTCGACCGGTTGAAGCCGAATGGGCCTGTCCGGGCGGTCGGGTGTGATGGCCTGGTGACGGTGGGTCATGGCAGGATCGGTGCGGGTCGGCACCGTGTCGACCGGAAGGAGGAGACATGGCCGAGGACAGCAAGGTGACGGCGTCCGCCGAGGGCGGGACTCCGTCCGGCAAGTACGCGGGCACCGAGATCAAGATCGAAGGCGAGGAGCACATCATCATCCGGGAGGACGAGGTCCCGGTGGGCACCGACACCGAGTGAGACGCCTCCACCCGTGCTGGAACGGAGCGGTGTCCGGTCATGGGAAGGGCCCTGCCGGCCGTTGTCGGCAGGGCCCTCTCCGCTGTGCTTCCGCTGTGCCTCCGCTGTGGTTCCGCTGCGCCCCCGCAGGCCGCGCCGTCCGCCCGGGCGCCGAACCGGCGGTCTGTATCGCGGAAACGGCAGGAGCCGGGGGTCGGGCGCGGGCTATAGTCCCGATGTGGCCGTCGTAGCGCTCGTGCGCCGATTTACCGGCCCCCTGGCCCCCGAAGGGCGCCGCAGGGGTCGGACCTCGCCACGTCTCCAGAGCTGAGCAGGCTGAGCCCACCGTGCGGCCAGGCCCAGGGGCTGGGGGGTTTCCGGAACCCCTTCACCGCTCGTGGCCAGGAGGCCGACATGCCCGCTCACCTTTCCGTCGAACAGCTCGCCCGTGACCTGTCCACCCGGGACCTCACCGATCCGGCCGCCGGGCCGCACGCCCTCCAACTCGTCCTCGGCCGCGCGGTCGACGCGCTGGCGAGCCGGTGGGGGTGCGAGGTCCGCTGGTGCCGCGGGGAGCGCACCGTCACCGTCGAGGACAACTACGACAACCTCGGCTACCGGTCCGACGACATCACCCGCGACGCCCGGTACACCCGCTACACCGACGACCGGAGCATGCTGCGCAGCCACTCCAGCGCGCTGGTCCCGGCCGCGTTGCGTGAGCTGGCCGCGGACCCGGCCGACGACGTGCTCCTGGTCTGCCCCGGACTGGTCTACCGCCGTGACAGCATCGACCGCCTGCACACCGGCACTCCCCACCAGCTCGACCTGTGGCGGGTCACCCGTCGCCCCTCCGCGATGACCGTGGCCGACCTGGACGAGATGGTCGTGACACTCGTCGAGGGGCTGCTGCCCGGCGCGGAGCACCGACAGGAGGACCGCGTCCACCCCTACACCCTCTCCGGCCGCCAGGTGGACGTGGAGCGCGACGGCGAGTGGATCGAGGTGGCGGAGTGCGGTCTGGCGCACCCGAGGGTGCTGGAGCGGGCCGGCCTGGACGCCTCGTGGAGCGGCCTCGCGCTCGGCATGGGGCTCGACCGGATGCTGATGCTGCTCAAGGGGATCCCGGACATCCGTACGCTGCGCTCGGTCGAGCCGGCCGTGGCCGCCCAGATGACCGACCTGGCCCCCTACCGGCCGGTGTCCGCCATGCCGGCGATCCGCCGGGACCTCTCCGTCGCCGTCGACCGCGACGACCTGGCCGAGGACCTCGGTGACCGGGTCCGCGACGCGCTGGGAGCCGACGCCGACTGCGTGGAGACGGTCGGGATCCTCGCCGAGACGCCCTGCGCGGAACTCCCGCCCCGGGCCCTGGAACGCCTCGGCGCCCGTCCGGACCAGAAGAACGTCCTGGTCAAGGTGGTCCTGCGGGACCTGGGCCGTACCCTCACCGACCACGACGCCAACCTGCTGCGGGACCGCATCTACGCCGCCGTCCACCAGGGCACCGCCCACCAGTGGGCGACGACCGGTTGACCGGGGCCGGGCCGGTGCGGCCGCTGGTCGCCGTGCGGCCCCGGTCGCGGCGTCCCCCGGCCGTGCGCCTCGTTCCCGGGCAGTGGGTCCGCCGGCGGCTCGACTACCGGTTCAGCAGCGCGGCGGGGACGCGGGACCGGTCGTACTGGCTGGACACCTTCGATGTCGCCTACGGCCCGGTGACCGTCGAGGTCTTCCTCTCGGAGCCCACCGTGTTCGTCGACGAGCGGGGACCGCTCCGGTAGCGGCTCCACGGCGCGAGAAGTCGGGTGGGCCGACTTCTCGCGCCGCGCCGGGCGGGGGAGTTCAGCTCCGGGCGGTGGCGAGGAAGTCGAGGACGCGTTGGTTGACCTCGGGGGCGGCGGCCATCGGCAGGGCGTGGTGCGAGACGTCCGGGAGGACGGCGACCTCGGCGGCGGGGAGGGCGTGGCGGGCGGTACCGGCGACCCGGGCGGGGGCGTGGGTGCGGCTCCCAGCGGCGAAGAGGGCGAGCACGGGGGTGGTGAGGGCGCGGAGGCGGTCGGGCGCGGGGCGGGGGCCGGTGACCACGCGGGAGGCGGGGAAGTCGGCGTAGCCGAGGGCGTAGAGCTCGCGCCAGTCGGGGTCGAGCCGGGGGCCGCCGCCGGTCTCCCAGTCGAGGTAGGCGCGGGCCCGGGCCGGGGGGCGGCCGGGGAGGAAGAGGGGGAGGGCCCGCAGCAGGTAGCCGGGGCGGAAGCCGGCGAAGCACTGGGTGGGGTCGAGCAGGGCGAGCCGGCCGACCCCTGCGGGGGCGTGCAGGGCGTACTCCAGGGCGATCCAGCCGCCGTAGGAGTGGCCGCAGAGGTCGGCTTCGGGGACGCCGAGCCCGTCGAGGACGGCGCCCAGCCAGCCGAGCAGTCCGGGGACGCCGTCGAGTGCGGCGCCGTCGTGGACGCTGCGCCCCGGATCGCCGATGAGGTCGACGGCGAGGACGCGGTGTCCGGCCCCGGCCCAGGCGGCGGCGTTGGCGAACCACATGGTGGAGGTGGCGCCGCCGCCGTGGAGGAGGACGAGGGGGCGTCCGTCGCGGGGGCCGCAGGCGTTGATCCGGGTGGTGCCGTGGGCGGTGCGGACGGTGAGGGCTTCGACGGGGACGGGCCACCGGGCCAGCAGGGCGTCGTAGGCGGCGAGGAAGGGGGCGGTGCGGGCGGACAACATCGAGGGCCTCCGCGGTGTGGTCTGATGGCGTGCCGAATCGGCTGAACCACTCGCCGAGCAAGTATCTTGCCAAGCAAGTCTCTCGCTGAACGAGAGAATACTGGCACATCCCTACCCGAGGAAGGACGACAGGGTGTCCGAGGTCGAGGAGCCCATGCGGCTGGTCCATCTGCTGCGCGGGCTGACGGTCGAACTCGACCTGTTCGGGGCCGAGTTCGCCTCCCGCAGCGGTCTGCACCCGACCGATCTGCGGGCACTGATCCATCTGCTGGACGCCGCCCGGGCCGGGGAGGTGGTCACCCCCGGCCGGCTCGGCGCCGCGCTGCACCTGAACTCGGCCGGTACTACCGGCCTGGTGGACCGGCTGGAGCGGCTCGGTCTGATCCGCCGCGAGCGCGACCCGCAGGACCGGCGCAGGGTGCGGCTGCTCGTGGAGGAGCGGGCGATGGAGCTGGGACAGGGGTTCTTCGGCGGGCTGATCGGCGATCTCGTCGCGGCGATGGGGAGGTTCGACCCGGGGGAACTCGCCGTTGCCGGGCGCTTCCTGGAGGCCATGGCCGAGGTGGTGGCCACCGCCAGGCAGGCCGGGCAGGAGGGGCGGGTCCCACAGGACGGCCAGGACGGCCAGGCCGGAGGGGCCGGAGGGGCCGGGGGCGCTACGCCGGCCCGAGGGTCCAGCTGACCACCGACAGGGTCGCCATCGAGGCCAGTGTCGACCAGAGCACCACGTCCCGGGCGAGGACCGTGCCCTGCCCGTACTCGCGCGCGTAGGTGTACACGTTCTGCGCGGTGGGGAGCGCGGAGAACAGGACGACGGTGAGCAGCTGGTGCGCGGGCAGGTGCAGCAGCGGGCCGGCCACGGCGAGGGCGACGAGCGGCTGGACCAGGGTCTTGATCGCGACGGTCAGTCCGACCTCGGCGCGGCGCGAACGGCCGTCGGCCGGCGGGCGGTTGTGCAGGGAGATGCCGAGGGCTATCAGGGCGGTCGGCACGCCGGCGCCGCCGAGCAGTTCACAGGAACGGTTCAGCTCGGCGGGCAGGTGCACGCCCGCGGCGGAGACGACGGCGCCGAGCGCGGTGGCGAGCAGGATCGGGTTGCGCACCGGCAGCGTCAGCAGGGCCCGGCGCCCGGCCGCGCCGCCGTCCAGGACGGCGAGGACGGCGGGGGTGACCAGCAGGATCTGGAACAGCACCACGGGCGCCACGAAGGAGGCGTCGCCGATGACCTGCACGGCCACGGGGATGCCCAGGTTGGCGGAGTTGACGTACCCCGAGGCCATCGCCCCGATGGCGAGTTCACCGGGCTTGCGCCGGAACAGCACCCGGCCGGCGAGCAGTCCGAGGCCGATCGCGACGACGGTGCCGGCGGCGAAGGCGAGCATCGAAGGGTTGGCGAACCGTCCCAGCGGGGTGCGCGCGATCATCAGGAAGAGCGAGGCCGGCATCGCCACGTGGAAGACGAACCGGTTGAGCACCGCCTCGGCGTGCGGCCCGAGCAGCTTGCTCCGGCCGACGACGTAACCGACCCCGGTGAGCGCCCAGATGGGGGCGAAGCCGGACAGCAGCGGATGCAGGGATGGCATGGTTCCTCGGATCGCTCGGACGTGCCTGCCGGGTGCGGCGGGGGTCGCCCGCCAGGGGCACCGACACCAGGGCCGGTGGACCCGCGAAGCCGTGAAAAACCCCCGGGGCAGTAAACCAGTGGGCCCCCGACGCGTCGATCACGGGCCTCTGGGCACGGGCGTCCGGGCACGGGCCTCTGGTACGGGCCTGCCACGGGCCTACGATGAGGCGGTGGACGAGCCGAGGGGTGGGCCGATGGCGCAGGACGGGCACGAGTACCTGACCCTGTCCGAGGTGGAGACGATCGCGCGCGGTGCCCACCGGGGGCAGGTGGACAAGAACGGCCACCCGTACGGGGAGCACATCGCCGCGGTCGCGCACGGGACGGCCGCGCGCGGCGGCAGCGCGGCGCAGATCGCGGCCGGCTGGCTGCATGACACCGTCGAGGACGACCGGTTGAGCCGCGAGTGGCTGGCCTCGGCGGCGCTGCCGGAGGAGACCAAGGCGATCGTGGACGCGCTCACCAAGCGCGCCGGGGAGCCGGTCGAGGAGTACACCGCGCGCATCCTGGCCACACCCGGTGCGCTGCTGGTCAAGCGCGCGGACCTGGCCCACAACTCCGACCCGGCCCGGCTGGCCGTGCTGGACCCGGCGACCGCCGGGCGGCTCGCCGCCAAGTACGCGCGGATGCGCGAGCTGCTCGGGCTCACGGACGTGCTGTAGGGCGCCCACCGGCCGGGCGCGGAGGAAGCGCCGGGCCGCCCGGGGGCGCCACGGGCGGGGTGCCGGACGGAGTGCCCGGACGGGTGCCGGCACGGGGTGCCCGGACACCACGAGAGGGCCCGGACCACGCGGATCGCGCGGGTCCGGGCCCTCTCGGGCACCCCGGGGGTCCCTGTCCGGCCCCCGGGGTGAGGGGGAGTGGTCAGGGGACGGGAAGGTACCGGTCGGCCGTTGGGGCCGGCTTAGTACCAGTGGTGGTTCTGCCAGAAGGCCCAGGCGGCGTTCGGGCTGCCGTAGCGGGAGTTCATGTAGTCCAGGGCCCACTTGATCTGGGTGCTGGGGTTGGTCTGCCAGTCCGCACCGGCCGAGGCCATCTTGGAGCCCGGCAGCGCCTGGGCCAGGCCGTACGCGCCGGAGCTCGCGTTGGTCGCGGTCACGTTCCAGCTGGACTCGTGGGCGATGATCTGGCTGAACGAGGCCAGCTGGTTCGCCGGGACGATCTGGGCGGCGATGGCCTGCGGGGAGGCGGTCGCGGCGTTGGCGGTGGCGGGCAGGACGCCGGCGCCCAGGGCGGTGAGACCGGCGGCGCCGGCAAGGATCGCGGCCGAAGTACGCATACGGAGCTTGAAAGCGGGCATGAAGAACAGGACCTCAATCAGGTTGGGCCGGGTCGCACCCCGTCCAGGACCACGGCCGGACAGGGGCCGATACGGTCACGGGGCGTGACCCGGCAGTAAGCCGTTCACCGGCGGGACAGGAGCCGGTGCGGCTGACGACGGAGCCATTGTTGGCAGACGGGATCGGCGGTCGCCAAGACCCCCTCGTTACGACGGGCAGTCGTACGCGCGCCGACGCCGTGGATTCGAAGGGCCGGTCGTGCGGAGTGCGCCGACCCGCCCTGACGTGCGCGGACACCGGGGGTGCGGGGCGGTGCCCGGTGGTGCGGCGATGTCTACTACCGTGCGTCGTGGGCACCGAATCCGTGTGAGCGCACTCACCGTTTGGGCCGCCTCGGCCGTCACCGCGGGGTCCGGCGGAAGCACTTTGGGTGCAGACGATCAGTCGGCCGGTGAGACCGGCGCCACATCACCCGGGGTGCCGGTGGACCGCCCGCGCTCGGCGGCGGTCAGCGCGGATCGCCCAGCCGCCGGTGGCGCACCGCCCGGGCCGCGAGCCGGTCCGCCGCGGGGGCCGCCACCAGGGCGTCGAGCGCCGCGCCGACCGCCTGCCCGAGCCGCGCGCAGAACGCCTCCGGCTCGTCGGCGGCGTCCGGCAGCTCCGGGACCACCTCGTCCACCAGCCCGACCTCGGCCAGGTGCCGCGCCCCGATGCCCTGCGCCCGGGCCAGCTCGGCGGCGTGCTCGCCGTCCCGGTGGACGATCGCGGAGGCGCCCTCCGGGGGCAGCGGCGCCAGCCAGGCGTGGCCGGCGGCGAGCACCCGGTCGGCCGGGAGCAGCGCGAGCGCGCCGCCGCCCGAGCCCTGGCCGAGCAGCACCGCGAGGACGGGCGTGCGCAGCGCGAGCAGGGTGGTGAGGCAGTGCGCGATCTCCACCGCGATGCCGTCCCGCTCGGCCTCGGCGGACAGCTCGGCCCCGGCGGTGTCCACCACGGTGACCAGCGGCAGCCCGAGCTGCTCGGCCAGGCCCGCGGTGCGCCGGACGGCCCGCAGGTCGGCGGCGGTGAAGGGGCGCTCGTGTGCGGGGGTCTGCCGCTGCTGGCCGACGACCACGACGGGCCGGCCGCCGAGCACGGCGAGTGCCCGGACCAGCGCGCCGCCGCGTCCGCCGGGGGCGTCCAGCAGGACCAGTTCCTCGGCGGTGTGCCGCAGCAGCTCGCGGGTGCCCGGGCGGTCGGGGCGGCGGGTGCGGAGGACGGAGTCCCAGGCGTCGGTGGGGGCGGGGGCGGGCGACGGGGTGGGCGCGGGGGCCGGGTGAGGGGCGGCGGTGGCGGGCGGTGGCGGCGGTGCCGTGGTGAGGACGACGAGCGTGCGGCGGACCAGTTCGCGCAGCTCCTGCGGCGGCACGACGGCGTCCACCAGGCCGTGCTCGGCCAGGGTCTCGGCGCGCTGGACGTCCGGGGGCAGCTCCACGCCCCGCAGTTCCTCGTACACGCGCGGGCCGAGGAAGCCGAGCCGGGCGCCCGGCTCGGCGAGGACCAGCTGGCCGAGCGTGCCCCAGGAGGCGAAGACCCCGCCCATGGTGGGGTTGCGCAGATAGGTGAGATAGGGGAGGCCCGCCGCGCGGTGGGTCTGGACGGCCGCGGTGATGCGCAGCATGCAGAGGAAGGCCGCCGAGCCCTCCTGCATGCGGGTGCCGCCGGAGACCGGCAGGGCGAGCAGCGGCAGCCGCTCGGCGGTGGCGCGCTCGACGGCCCGGGTGATCCGCTCGGCGGTCGCGACGCCGATCGAGCCGCCGAGGAAGCCGAACTCGGAGGCGATCAGCGCGACCGGCCGTCCGTCGACCAGGCCGAGGCCGGTGAGCACGGCCTCGTCCAGTCCGGTCCGGTCGCGGGCCCGGTCGAGCGAGGCGCGGTAGCCGGGGTCGGCGGGCGGGCCGGCCGGCGGCTCGTCCCAGCCGCGGAAGCTGCCGGGGTCGACCAGCAGGCCGATCAGCTGGTGCGCGGTGAGTGCCGCTCGCGGAGCCGTGCGCGGGGCCGGCGCGGTGGATGCAGTGGGTGCAGTGGGTGCGGTCGGTGAGGTGTCCTCGTTCGCCGTCATGTCGTCCACCCCGTCAGAGCTCGTTCCGGCCTGCCACGATCCGTCACTCTATGCGGCGCCTCCGGGTGCGGCGAAGGCCCGGTGAAGATCCGGCGGGCGGGGCGGAACGGCCTGGACGCTAGTTCGATGGCGGTCGACCCTTGTGTCGTACGGGCGGTTCGTGAACGGCGCCGGAGTGCCGGTCCGGAGGCTGGGGTACGGCTCAAGTCGCGGCTGGTAAAGGGTAGTTACTCGCCGGTTAATACTTTGTCGGAGGGCTTCCGGAGTTGACGGTGTCTCGCCACACTGGGGACATGTCTCGCACTCTACGCGCGTGGAAGTCCCGCGCTGCCGCCGTCACCGCCGTCGCCCTGATGACCCTCGCGCCCCTCGCCGTCGCCACCGAAGCGCACGCCACGGTGAGCGGCACGGTGTGCCTCTCCACCCTCCCGCCGGAGGCCACCGACACCCTCAACCTGATCGCGTCCGACGGACCGTTCCCCTACTCCCAGGACGGCGTGGTCTTCCAGAACAGAGAGCACGTCCTGCCCAGCGAGTCCTACGGGTACTACCACGAGTACACCGTCATCACCCCGGGCTCCCCGACCCGCGGCGCCCGCCGGATCGTGACCGGCCAGGCCGCCCAGGAGGACTACTACACCGGCGACCACTACGCCACGTTCTCCCTGGTCGACCAGACCTGCTGACCCTTCCCGGTACGGCGGTGGCCCCGGCGCGCACGTTCGCGC
>NZ_JBHTRF010000040.1:0-28904 GCF_042796115.1 Kitasatospora sp. NPDC056446
CGCGGACCTCAACGGCTCCCGCAACATCGCCCACCGGGCTGATGCTGTGTGGCAGCGGGGCGCAGTCAACCGCCCCAGCACCGCCTAACACGGTGTAGGACGCAGGACTGACGCGGCAGCCAGCCACGGACAGGACTTGCAATCAAAGCCCCAGGATCGAGTGACAAGCTCGGTCCATCAGGGCCGAGAACTTGACATCTGTCTGTCACGTCCGCACGCGCCTCACTAGCATGACGCGCATGCACGACGATCTGATCATCCGCCCGGCCGGGCCCGAGGATGAGCGCGAACTCGCCGTCCTCAACCACGCCGCCTGGTCCGTCCTGTCCGACGTTTCCCCCGAACCGTCCGTCGAGGGCCCGGTCTTCGACGAGCGGCGCACCTCCGAGCAGTTCCTGCTGGCGGTCCTGGACGGCCGACTCGTCGGCTACGTCCGGCAGGTCCCGGCCACCGCGCTCGCCGTCAACGCGCACGTCCGTCAGATCCAGGGCCTGGCCGTCGACGGCACGGTCCGCGGCCGGGGCGTCGGCCGCCGCCTGGTCGAGGCGGCCTGCGACGAGGCCCGGGCCCGGGGCGCCCGGAAGGTGTCGCTGCGGGTGCTCGGCTGGAACACCCCTGCCCGCCGCCTCTACGAGAGCTGCGGCTTCGTCGTCGAGGGCTTGCTGGCCGAGGAGTTCCTGATCGACGGGTCCTACGTGGACGACGTCTGGATGGCCCGCAGGCTGGTCGACCGGGCCGATGGCTGACGGGGGACCGTCAAAAAACTGACGGGGCGTCAATTCTTCGGTGACGCGCCGCCGCAGAGCTCCGCAGCGGGGCCGAGGAAGCGGCGGGCGGGTCGTGCGTAGGCGGTGCACGGGCCGTGCGGATGCGGTGCAGAGTCGTGACACACCCGACCTGTCTGGACCGGCGCCACGCCGGGTACCGTACGGCCGTGAGCAACTCGACGCCTCCCGGGTGGTACCCGGTTCCGGGTGCGGACGGCACCCCCGGTCACGAGCGCTGGTGGGACGGCAACGCCTGGACCAACGACGTCCGACCGCTCCAGGGCGGCGTCGCGGGCGGGCTCGCCGACGCCCCGACCCAGGGCTGGCAGCCCTCCGACCAGCAGCCCGGCTACGGGTACCCGGGCGGTGCCGCCCAGCCCCCGGCCTACGGCTACCCGGGCCAGGACGGCTCCCCGGCGGCCGGCTACGGCTACCAGGGCCAGGCCCCCTATCCGGCTCCCGCCCAGGGCGCGGCCTACGGCTACCCCGGGCAGGGCTACCCGGGCCAGGGCCAGGGCCAAGCGCCGGGCTACCCGCCGCCCGCCGCCCGGAACAGGCCCGGCGTGATCATCGGCATCTCGGTCGGCGTGCTGGCCGTGGCCGGGATCATCGTCGGGATCCTGGTCAGCGACGGCGGCACCCCGAAGGCGGACCCGACCCCGAACCCCACGGTCACCGTCACCCGCAGCGACACCCCCTCGCCGAGCCCCACCCCGACCCGGCCCACCACCAGCCCCTCGGTGCCGGTGCCCAAGCCCGCGCCGGCCCTCAAGAGCACCGTCCCCGACCCGCAGCACGCGATCACCGTCCCGGTCTACGACGGCTGGGACGCGGCGACCGACTCCGCGCACTCGACGGTCTACCTCGGCAGCGGCCGCTACACCTGCCCGGACGGCAACTCCTGCATCCGCGGCCAGTTCTCGGTCGAGAAGGACACCGTCCAGGGCACCACCCCCAAGGCCGCCGCCGACACCGCGATGCCCACCTACGCGGGCCAGATCTTCACCGGCATCACCTCGCACACCGACTCCGGGTCCGGCTACGTCAGCGTGGCGGGCGTGCTCGGCTACGCCACGCGCTGGCACATCCGCACCTCGGACGGCACCCAGGGCTACGTCCTGCTGGCCGCCGTCCCGGCCAAGGGCGGCGGCTACGTGGTCTTCGAGGGCGGCGTGGACGACGACCCGGCCGCACCGGACGCCTCGGTGCTCGACCAGATCCTCAAGGGCGTCAAGCAGGACAGCTCCTCCGGCAGCTCCACCTGACGCGCCGAGCCGGAACCACGCAGAGCCGGAACCGGCCCCGCCCAAAACCGGAGCCGCCCGGAACCGGCCCCGCCCGAAACCGAAGCCGTCCGGAACCGGAGCCGCCTGAAACCGGAACCGGCCCCGCCCGAGGGCGGGACCGGCTCCGTACTCGGGCGGGGACTGCTCAGTCCCCGTAGCGCTCCCACAACTTGGGGAAGCGCTTCGCCATGACGTCCGGGTCGTCGAAGTCCAGCGCCGCCCCCTCCGGCCGTCCGCCCTGCTGCCCGCCGACCTCGGGCAGCGGCAGCCCGGTCAGCTGCTCGTACGCCTCGTCGGCGGCGAAGCCGAGGTCCTCGGCCTCGCCGTCCTCCTCCTCGTCGAACTCGGGCAGCAGGTCCGTCAGGTCGTCGGGTTCGGCCAGCCCGCCCTCGAAGACCTCCCGGCCCTGCGCGATCAGCCAGCAGCGGAAGTAGTCGAAGGTGTCCTCGGAGGCGCCGTCCAGCAGCAGGTAGGCCGCGCCCCACAGGTCGTAGCGGTAGGCCCGTTGGAACCGGGCCTCGAAGAGCCGGGCGAAGTCGATCACATCGTCCGGGGTCAGTCTGACGAGCCGCTCCACCAGCCGGTCTGCCTGCTCGTCGGGATCGCCGTCGGCGGCGTCCCGGGTGTCGTCGATGATCTGCCAGAAGTCCGTCTCGTCCATCACGGCTCAAGCATCCCCGTTCGGCCGCGTCCGCGCATGCCACGACCCGGTGCGGCGTGCCCGCCGCGACCCGCAGAGGCCCGGGACCGGAAACGGCGCAACCCCGCGCCGTCCGGGGACGACGCGGGGTTGCGCGGGGACCGTGGAGGGTCAGAGGCCGAGCTCGACCTCGAACTCGCCGGCCTCCAGGATCTCCTTGACCGCGACCAGGTAGCGGGCGGCGTCGGCGCCGTCCACCAGGCGGTGGTCGTAGGAGAGCGAGAGGTAGGTCATGTCACGGATGCCGATGGCGGTGCCGCCGTCGGCCTCGATGACGACCGGGCGCTTGACGGTGGCGCCGATGCCCAGGATGGCGGCCTGGTTCGGCGGCACGATCACGGTGTCGAACAGCGCACCGCGCGAGCCGGTGTTGCTGATGGTGAAGGTGGCGCCGGACAGCTCGTCCGGGGTGATCTTGCTGTCGCGGACCTTGGCGGCCAGCTCGGCGGTCTTCTTCGAGATGCCCGCGATGTTGAGGTCGCCCGCACCCTTGATGACCGGGGTCATCAGACCCTTCTCGGAGTCCACCGCGATACCGATGTTCTCGGTGTCGAAGTAGGTGATGGTGCCCTCGGCCTCGTTGATCCGGGCGTTGACGACCGCGTGGGCCTTCAGCGCCTGGGCGGCGGCCTTGACGAAGAACGGCATCGGGGACAGCTTCACGCCCTCGCGGGCGAGGAAGGAGTCCTTGGCCTTGCCGCGCAGCGACATGATCCGGGTGACGTCCACCTCGACCACGCTGGTCAGCTGGGCCTGCTCGTGCAGGGCCTTCATCATGTTGTCGCCGATGACCTTGCGCATGCGGGTCATCTTGACCGTCTGGCCGCGCAGGGCGGACGGCGCGGCGGCGGCCTTCGGCGCAGCGGCCGGAGCGGCGGCGGCGACCGGGGCCGGAGCGGCCTTGGCGGCCTCCGCGGCGGCGATGACGTCCTGCTTGCGGATGCGGCCGCCGACGCCGGTACCGGCGACGGAGGTCAGCGCGACACCGTGCTCGGCGGCGAGCTTGCGCACCAGCGGGGTGACGTAGGCGTCACCGCTGTCGGCGACCGGAGCGGCCGGCGCAGCAACCGGAGCGGGAGCGGCGACCGGAGCCGGAGCGGCAACGGGAGCCGGAGCGGCAACCGGAGCCGGAGCAGCCGCGACGGGGGCCGGAGCGGCAACCGGAGCCGGGGCGGCAACGGGAGCCGGAGCAGCGACCGGAGCCGGAGCGGCCACCGGAGCCGGAGCGGCAACCGGAGCCGGAGCAGCGGCAACGGCACCCGCGGCGCCGATCAGCGCGAGCTGGGCGCCGACCTCGGCGGTCTCGTCCTCGCCGACCAGGATCTTCACCACGACGCCGGCGACCGGCGACGGGATCTCGGTGTCGACCTTGTCGGTGGAGACCTCGAGCAGCGGCTCGTCGACCTCGATGGTGTCGCCCTCGGCCTTCAGCCAGCGGGTGACGGTGCCCTCGGTGACGGACTCGCCCAGGGCGGGCAGCAGCACCGGGGTGGCGTCGCCGGCCGGGGCGGCCGGAGCCGCAACCGGGGCGGGAGCGGCAACGGGGGCCGGGGCGGCGACCGGAGCCGGGGCGGCAACCGGGGCCGGTGCGGCGACCGATGCGGCCTCGACGACCGGAGCGGCGGCCGGGGCCGGGGCACCGGAGCCGTCGTCGATGATCGCCAGCTCGGCGCCGACCTCGACGGTCTCGTCCTCGGCGACCTTGATCGAGGAGAGGATGCCGGAGACCGGGGCCGGGATCTCGGTGTCGACCTTGTCGGTCGAGACCTCGAGCAGCGGCTCGTCGACCTCGACACGCTCACCCTCGGCCTTCAGCCAACGGGTGACGGTGCCCTCGGAAACGCTCTCGCCCAGCGCGGGCAGTGTTACTGAGACCGCCATGGTTTCAGCGACTCCTATCAAGTCTTGCGTACGGAGTACTTGCGTACGGGAAGTACCGGAAACGGGGGGTGGTGGCGCGATCAGTCGTGCGCGTGCAGCGGCTTGCCGGCCAGCGCCAGGTGCGCCTCGCCCAGGGCCTCGGACTGGGTCGGGTGCGCGTGGATGAGCTGCGCGACCTCGGCCGGCAGGGCCTCCCAGTTGTAGATCAGCTGGGCTTCGCCGACCTGCTCGCCCATGCGGGCGCCGACCATGTGGACGCCGACCACGGCGCCGTCCTTGACCTGGACGAGCTTGATCTCGCCGGCGGTCTTCAGGATCTTGCTCTTGCCGTTGCCGGCCAGGTTGTACTTGAGGGTGACGACCTTGTCCTTGCCGTACAGCTCGACGGCCTTGGCCTCGGAGATGCCGACGGAGGCCACCTCGGGGTTGGAGTAGGTCACGCGCGGGACGCCGTCGTAGTCGATCGGCACCGGCTTGAGGCCGGCCAGGCGCTCGGCGACCAGGATGCCCTCGGCGAAGCCGACGTGGGCCAGCTGGAGGGTCGGGGCGAGGTCGCCGACGGCGGAGATGGTGGGCACGTTGGTGCGCATGTACTCGTCGACCAGGACGTAGCCGCGGTCCATCGCGACGCCGTTCTCCTCGTAGCCGAGGCCGGCCGAGACCGGGCCGCGGCCGATGGCGACGAGCAGCAGGTCGGCGTCGATCTGCTTGCCGTTCTCGGTGGAGACGCGGACACCGGACTCGGTGTACTCGACGCCGGAGAAGCGGGCCTTCAGCTCGAACTTGATGCCGCGCTTGCGGAACGCGCGCTCCAGCAGCTTGGACGAGTTCTCGTCCTCCAGCGGGACGAGGTGCGGCAGCGCCTCGACGATGGTGACCTCGACGCCGAAGGACTTCCAGACCGAGGCGAACTCGACGCCGATGACGCCGCCGCCGAGGATGACGACCGACTTCGGGATCCGGTCGAGCTTCAGGGCGTGGTCCGAAGAGATCACGCGGTTGCCGTCGATCTCCAGGCCCGGGATCGAGCGCGGCACGGAACCGGTGGCCAGGATGATGTGGCGGCCTTCGATGCGCTGGCCGTTGACATCCACCGAGGTCTGCGAGGAGAGCTTGCCCGCGCCCTGGATGAAGGTCACCTTGCGGGAGGCGACCAGGCCCTGCAGGCCCTTGTACAGGCCGGCGATGACGTCGTCCTTGTACTTGTGGACGCCGTTGATGTCGATGCCCTGGAAGGTGGCCAGGACGCCGAACTCGGCGGCCTCCTTCGTCTCGTCCGCGATCTCCGCGGCGTGCAGCAGCGCCTTGGTCGGGATGCAGCCGCGGTGCAGGCAGGTGCCGCCGAGCTCACCCTTCTCGATCAGGACGACGCTCAGGCCCAGCTGAGCGGCGCGGAGCGCCGCGGCGTAACCGCCGCTTCCGCCTCCGAGAATGACTACGTCGAAAACGGTGCTGGCGTCGTTCGCCACGTCACGTCCTCCATGCAATGGGGTGGGTCGCCGGGCCGGTCGCGGTCCGGTGGGTCGGAAGCCTTTGTGAGGCGCCCAGTCGTGCCGGAAATACATCTTCGCACTTGTTCGCGGTGGCTGATGTCCGGGTCCACCCCAGGGGTGTCCCACGGAGCGGTCACCGGGGCGGGAATACCCCCGACAGATGGGCATCATCGCAGCTCAGCGCGGTGTTGACAGCCGCCGGACGGGCGTCTTCCGCCCGGCCCGGCGCCGTCTCTTCCGCACTGTGGAACAAAGTTTCGCCCGCAGCGAACAGAGGTGCGCCACGGTGCGGCGCTCTACTCGCGGGTAACCGGGTGGAACGCCGACGGGGCCCGGCGCGAGCGCGCCGGGCCCCGTCGCGGCGGGTGCCTGGTCAGGCCTTGCCGTTCGCCGTCTTCTCGGCGAAGCGGACCAGGGTGCGCACCGCGCTCGCGGTGCCGCCCTTCGGGGTGTAGCCGAACGGGGCGCTCTCGTGGAACGCCGGGCCGGCGATGTCCAGGTGCGCCCAGTCGATGCCCTCGGCCACGAACTCCTTCAGGAACAGACCGGCCACCAGGCCGCCGCCCATCCGCTCGCCCATGTTGGCCAGGTCGGCGATGGTCGACTCGGTCATGCCCTTGCGCAGGTCGGCCGGCAGCGGCATCGGCCAGGACTGCTCGCCCACCTCGGTGGCCAGGGCGTGCAGGCCGTCGCGCAGCTCGTCGCTGTTCGACATCACACCGAAGGTGCGGTTGCCCAGGGCCAGCACCATGGCGCCGGTCAGGGTGGCCACGTCGATGATGACGTCCGGGTTCTCCTCGCCGGCCCGCACGATCGCGTCGGCCAGCACCAGGCGGCCCTCGGCGTCGGTGTTCAGCACCTCGACGGTCTTGCCGCCGTACATCCGCAGCACGTCGCCCGGGCGGGTGGCGGAGCCGGACGGCATGTTCTCGGCCAGCGCCAGCCAGCCGGTCACGTTGACGGCCAGGCCCAGCCGCTTGGCGGCCACCACGGCGGCGAACACGGCGGCGGCGCCGGCCATGTCGCACTTCATGGTCTCGTTGTGGCCGGCCGGCTTCAGCGAGATGCCGCCCGAGTCGTAGGTGATGCCCTTGCCGACGAACGCCAGGGTGGCCTTGGCCTTCGGGTGGGTGTAGGCCACCTTCACCAGACGGGGCGGGTTCGTCGAGCCGATGCCGACGCCGATCAGGCCGCCGAAGCCGCCCTTGGTGAGCGCCTTCTCGTCCAGCACCTCGACCTTGAGGCCGTGCTCCTTGCCGGCCGCCTGGACGATCGTGGCGAAGCTCTTCGGGTTCAGGTCGTTCGGCGCCGCGTTGATCAGGTCACGGGCGCGGTTCATCTCCTCGCCGATGGCGGCGGCGCGCTCCACGGCGGCCTTGGCGTCCTTGCTGCCCTTGCGGGCGGCCAGCACGACCAGCTCGCCCACCGGCTCCTTGCCGTTGCCGTTGGCCTTGTAGGTGCCGAAGGCGTACGAGCCGAGCAGCGCGCCCAGCGCGGCCGCCTCGATCTCCTCGGCGGACTCGGCCGGCAGGGCCAGCGCGACCTTCTTGGCACCGGCCAGGGTGCGGGCGGCGACACCGGCGGCGCGGCGCAGCGCCTCCAGGCCGTAGCCCTCCTCGGCGGCCTCGCCGAGACCGACCGCGAGCACGAGCGCGGCCTTGAGACCGGCGGGGGAGGGGACCTTCACGGCCTCGCCCTCGGCGCCGGTCGCGCCCAGGGTGCCGAGGACCTCGGCCAGCTTGCCCTCGAACGCCTCGTTGACGGCCTCGGCGCCGGGCGCCAGCACAATGCCCTTCGGGCCCTTCGCGACACCGACCACCAGGGCGTCCGCGCGCAGCGAGGCGGCGGAGGAGGTGCTCACAGACAATGCAGTCACGTAATGCGTCCTGTTCTTTCGCGGTCCACGGCCGGTCACGGCGAGGCTGCCGCGCCGGCGCAGCCCGCCGTCACAGGCCGTCCGCCGGCGGGCCTCCGGGTCCGGGCCCCCTGGCTGCGCGCAGCCGCCGGAGCGGCCGCGCGCACCAGAGGTCCCGGCTCCTGGGTGCGCGCCGGGCGGGCAGGACCTGCCACGGTGCAGGGCTGCGGTGCTCCACGCATGGTAGTCCGCATGGTGGGATCACGCGCCGCCCGGTGTCAGGGGAGCAACGCCAGGGCGAACAGGGTGCCTGTCGCGGCGGTTTCGGCCATCGCCCCGAGCACGTCCCCGGTGATCCCGCCGAAGCGTCGCACGCACCGGCCGAGCAGCAGCCGGGCGCAGCCCGTCCCGAGGACAAGGGCGAGCGGGAGGCGGAGAACTGACCATCCGTCGGACAGGCCGAGCGCGGCCAGGGCGAGTGCCGCGCCGGCCGTCCCGGCGACCGCTCCGGCGGGGGACACCGTGCTCGCCACCATCGCGCCCAGGCCGCCGGGCCGGGCGGCCGGCACCGACCGCAGGCAGCCCCAGGCGAGCGCGCACCGGGCGGCCGTCGCCGAGGCGAGCGCCGCGAGCGCGCCGCGCAGCGGCGAGTGCCCGAACTGCCCGGCCAGCGCGGCGACCTGTGCGAGCAGCACGAGGACCAGGGTCAGCACGCCGAACGGGCCGATGTCGGACTGCTTCATGATGCGCAGCGCGTCCTCGGCCGGCTTCCCGCTGCCGAGTCCGTCGGCGACGTCCGCGAGGCCGTCCAGGTGCAGCCCCCGGGTCAGCGCGGCGAGCACCGCGACCGCCGTGACCGCCCCGAGCGGTCCGCCGGCCCGCCAGGCCACCAGGGCCCCCGCCACGGCGGCCGCCGTCCCGAGCACCAGGCCGACCAGGGGGGCCGTCAGCATCGCCCGCGCCCCGGCCGCCCGGTCCCACCGCTCCACCCGCACCCGCAGCACGGAGAGGGTCCCGAACCCGAACCGCAGTCCGTCCCCCCAGCCGGCCCGGTCACCGGGGTCCGTCATCGCCTTCACTCCTCAACCGCTCCGCACCGCACGAACGCACCGCACGAAGGCACCGCTCCGGACGGACGGGAACCCCGCGCCCCACCCGGGGCGCGGGGTTCCCGTCCACGCGGAGGCCCGCCGGCTACAGCCTGCGCAGCAGGTCCGCCGCCGACGGCAGCTTGGGCTGCTCCTTCGGCGCCGCCGGCACGTACGGCCTGGGCGCCTCGTCCGCGAGCGCGTCCCCCGCCGCCTGGAGCAGCGGCAGTGCCAGCAGCGCGCCGACGCCCTCGCCCATGGTGATCCCCTGGTCCTGCAACGGCGTCAGGGTCAGCCGGTCGTAGGCCTTCGCCTGCGCGGGCTCGCCGCTGGACTGCCCGGCCCGCCACCACTCCGGTGCCCGGAAGGCGATCCGCTGGGCGACCAGCGCGCAGGCCGCGGAGACCACACCGTCCAGCACGACCGGCAGTCGTCGCACGGCCGCCTGGAGCAGGAAGCCGGTGATCGCCGCGAAGTCGGCCCCGCCGGTGGCGCCGAGCAGCGCCAGCTGGTCGCCGAGCACCGGGCGGGCCCGTCGCAGCGAGTCCCGGACGGTGGCGCACTTGACCATCCACACCCGGTCGTCGATCCCGGACCCGCGCCCGGTGACCGCCGCCGCGTCCGTCCCGCACAGCGCGCCGACCAGGACGCCCGCCACCGTGGTGGAGGCGACCCCGAGGTCGCCGAGCAGCACCAGGTCGGTGCCGGCGTCGGCCTCCTCGTCGGCGACGGCCATGCCGGCCCGGAACGCCCGGACGGTCTCCTCCGGGGTGAGCGCGTCCTCGACGTCGATCCGTCCGGAGCCGCGCCGGATCCGGTGGGTGACCACCTCGTCCGGGAAGTCGGCCGGGTCGGCGTCGACCGCGACGTCGACGATCCGGACCTCGGCGCCGTAGCGCGCGGCCAGCTTGGCGACCGGCGCGGTGCCGTCGAGGACGGCCCGCACCCGGGCCGCGGTGCCGCCCCTGGCGGGCATCCGGGAGACGCCGAGCGCCGCGACGCCGTGGTCGGCGGCGAACAGCAGCACCTTGGGCGCCGAGACCGGCCGCACCGGGGAGCGCCCCTGTACGGAGGCCAGCCAGCTGCCCAGTTCCTCCAGCCGGCCGAGCCCGCCGCGCGGTCGGTCGGGCGACTGCCAGCGCTCCTCGGCGGCCCGCCGGGCGCTCTCGTCGGGGCGCTCGACGAGCGAGGAGAACGTATCGAGATCCACGGTCGTGTCCATCGTCCGGAAGGCTACACGCCGAAGGTGTTCAGCCTGCGGCTGGCTTGACGGTCAGCACCTGTCCGGCCACGACCAGCAGGACGCGCTCCGAGGCGTCCGCCACCGCCATGTTGAGCCGGCCCAGGGTGTCGCGGAAGCGCCGCCCGGCGGCGGTGGCCGGGACGACGCCCATGCCGACCTCGTTGCTGACCGCGACGACCGTCCGCCCGGTGGCCGCCCAGGCCGAGGCCAGCGCCTCGCAGCGCCGCCGCACGGCGGCCTCGCCCCGGTCCGTCCAGGCCTCGTCGTCCCAGGCGTCGCACTCGTCCATCACGGTGGTCAGCCACAGTCCCAGGCAGTCGACCAGCACCGGCGCCGGGTCGGCGGTGTCGGCCAGCACGGCCTCCAGGTCGCAGGTCTCGGCGGTGCGCCAGCCGGCCGGCCGGCGCTCCCGGTGCAGCTCGACCCGCCGGGCCCACTCGGCGTCGCCGTCCCGGCCGCCGCCGGTGGCCACGTACAGGACGTCCGGGCGGTCGGCGAGCAGCTGCTCGGCGCGGGTGGACTTGCCGGAGCGGGCGCCGCCGAGCAGCAGCGTGCGGGGGAGCGCGGGGTGGGTCGCCATGCGGTCCATCCTGCCCGACCAGGCATACGGAAGATCGGGCCGGGCAGGCTATGGTGCGCAGCAACACAGGCAGCGTCGTCGGTGGGAGGAGCCGGGCATGGCGTGGACGTGGCGGTACGAGAAGGCGGACGGCAGCGCGGTGACGCCCGGCGGGAGCCAGGAGGAGTTCGCCGGCCAGGGTGACGCCGAGACGTGGATCGGGGAGAGCTGGAAGCAGCTCGCGGAGGACGGCGTCGACACGGCGGTGCTCCTGGAGGACGACCGGGTCGTCTACGCGATGAGCCTGCACGAGGAGTAGCGTCCCTCGGCGCGGTCCCCGCCCGGGGAGGCGCTACTTCGACCCGATGACGTGCAGCAGCGCGGCGACCTGCCGGTACGGGTCGGTGCGGCCGGCCCGGTCCTCGGCTTCGAGCAGCTGGGCCAGCTGCCGCCCGTCCACCGGCGGGGCCGCGTCGTCGGGGGCGTTGTCGGTGAAGACCCGCACGCCGTACCAGTGCCGGACGGGCACGGACACCTCGGAGAGGGTGACGGAGAGGTCGGCGAGCCGGTCGGCGCGGGCGGCCAGCCCGAGCCGGTTGTAGTACCGGTCGCTCTCGAAGGCGTGCAGCGCGGCCCGCCAGTCCCCTGCGGCGGCGGGCCGCAGGGCCAGGGCGTCGCGGTTGCGGACCAGCAGTGAGAGCAGCCCGCCGGGCGCCAGCAGCCGGGCCAGCGAGGCGATCATCGGGTCCGGGTCGGGCAGGTACATCAGGACGCCGTGGCAGAGCACCACGTCGAAGCTGCGCGGGCCGAACCAGCGGCCGCACTGGTGGCCGTCGCCGCTGAGCAGCTGCATCCGGCCGCGGACCTCCGGCGGCTCCTCGGCGAGCGCCCCCTGGGCGACGCCGAGCGCGACCGGGTCCGAGTCGATCCCGGTGACGTAGTGGCCGGCCCGGGCCAGTCGCAGGGCCTGGGTGCCCTGGCCGCAGCCGATGTCCAGGACCCGCTGCCCGCTGCGGCCGGCCAGCTGTTCGGCGAGCTGGCGGGAGACGAGCTCCTGGCGGACGAAGTTGCGCAGTCCGCCGAGCCGGTCCAGCCAGGCGGCGGTGCCGCCGGCGAAGGACCCGCTGCGCGAGGGCAGCCGGCGCTCCTGGACCAGCCGGTCGTGGCCGCCGGAGCCCTGCCCCGGCAGCGCGTACAGGCCGGGCCCCTCCCAGGAGGGCGGGGCCCAGCCGGAGTCGACCGGTTCGGCGGTCAGGGCTTCTCTCCGCGCCGCACCTGCGGCTTGGGCAGGCGCAGCCGGCGCATCTGCAGGGTGCGCATGATGCCGTAGGCGATCGCGCCGCGGGTGTTCTCGTTCGGGAACCGCGCGGCGAGCTGCTTGCGCAGACCGAGGCCGAGCCGGACGAAGTCCAGGATCACGAAGACGAAGAACAGCAGGAACAGCAGCGTGGAGAGCACCTGGAGCTGCGTGACCTTGATGATGCTGAGCACCAGGATGACCACGGCGGCGGGGAGGAAGAACTCGGCGAGCGACCAGCGGGCGTCCACGTAGTCGCGGGCGAACTTGCGGACCGGGCCCTTGTCCCGGGCCGGCAGGTGCCGCTCGTCGCCGTCCATCAGCGCCTGGCGCTGCTTCTCGCGCTCCCCCCGCATCCGGTCGCGCGCCTGGCGGGCGGCCTCCTTGCGGTCCTTGGGCACGGTCACCCGGGTGCGCCGGTTGGCCTCGGCCTCGTTGCGCTTGGGGGTGGGGCGGCCCTTCTTGGCCTCCGGGTGGCGGCCTTGGGGCGTCTCGTCCTGCTTCTCCAGCACGGAGGAGGAGGCGGCGGCATCATCTGAACGGCGTCGGAACACACCCCCAGCGTACGGGGTGCGGAGCCGCTTCATCGGGTGCCCTCGGACCCAAACGCGTATCGATACCGCGAGGACCGGTCCGAACCGGGGTTCCCGGGGACTTCCCGTAGGGGATCAGTCGGATGGACGATAGGGGGGATGAGGGGCGGATCCACCCGGGGGAGGAGGAAACGCCACTGGTCGCTGTAGCAGTCTTGTTGCAGGCAGGTGCACTGCGGCGAAGGGCTCGCTGCACATACACTCGTCGTGTCTGGTAACGAGATAGAGACCGCAGCCCGGAGAAGGGGGCACCCGAGGCCCATGAGCGACGGAATCATGAAGCGTATGGGGCTGATCTTCCGCTCCAAGGCGAACAAGGCCTTGGACCGGGCGGAGGATCCCCGTGAAACGCTCGACTACTCCTACCAGAAGCAGCTCGAACTGCTGCAGAAGGTACGGCGTGGCGTGGCGGATGTCGCGACCTCGCGCAAGCGCCTCGAACTCCAGCTGACCCAGCTCCAGCAGCAGTCGGCCAAGTACGAGGACCAAGGCCGCAAGGCGCTTTCGCTGGGACGCGAGGACCTCGCGCGCGAGGCGCTGACCCGCAAGGCCAACATGCAGTCCCAGATCACCGATCTGGAGACGCAGTACCAGCAGCTGCAGGCCGAGGAGGAGAAGCTCACCCTCGCCTCCCAGCGGCTCCAGGCCAAGGTGGACGCCTTCCGCACCAAGAAGGAGACCATCAAGGCGACCTACACCGCCGCGCAGGCGCAGACCCGCATCGCCGAGTCGTTCTCCGGGATCTCGGAGGAGATGGGCGACGTCGGCCTGGCGATCCAGCGGGCCGAGGACAAGACGGCGCAGATGCAGGCCCGGGCCGGCGCGATCGACGAGCTGCTCGCTTCGGGCGCGCTCGACGACGCCAGCGGTCTCGGCCGCAAGGACGACATCGAGGCCGAGCTGGAGCGGGTGGCCGGCGGGTCCGACGTCGAGCTGGAGCTGGCCCGGATGAAGGCCGAGCTGACCGGCGGTCCCGCGGCGGGCCCGGCCGCGATCGAGCAGGGCAAGCCCGAGGCCCAGCCGCAGTCGCACCCGCAGGACACCCCGCGCATCAACTACAACAAGTAATCAGAGCTCGGCCCCACGAACCAGGGAGACGCACGGCATGATCATGAGGGTCATGGGTGAAGGGCAGTTCGAGGTCGGCGACGACCACCTGAACCTGCTCAACGAGCTCGACGACGAGCTCGTCACCGCGGTGGAGTCGGGGGACGACGAGCTCTTCCGCCGGGCATACGGCAAGCTGCTGGACGCGGTGAAGCAGTACGGCACCCCGGTGCCGCTGGATTCGCTGGAGCCCTCCGAGCTGATCCTGCCGAGTGCCGACGCGACGATCGACGAGGTCCGCGAACTGCTGCTGGCCGACGGTGAAGGCGTGATCCCGGGCTTCCCCGAGTAGCGCTGCGGCTGATGCCAGACGAAAGGGCGGGCCCCCTCCACGCGGAGGGGGCCCGCCCTTCGTGCCGTTGCGGCGCGGGGCCGGCTACGGCAGGGCCAGCATCCGGTCCAGCGCCGCCTTGGCGTACTTCTCGGTCTCCGGGTCGACCCGGATCACGTTCGGCACCCGGCCCTCGACCAGCGACTCCAGCGCCCAGACCAGGTGCGGCAGGTCGATCCGGTTCATGGTCGAGCAGAAGCAGACCGCGCGGTCCAGGAAGACGATCTCCTTGTCCGGGTGCGCCTTGGCCAGGCGGCGGACGAGGTTCAGCTCGGTGCCGATGGCCCACTTGGAGCCGGGCTCGGCGGCGTCCAGCGCCTTGATGATGTACTCGGTCGAGCCCACCATGTCGGCGGCCGCGACGACCTCGTGCTTGCACTCGGGGTGCACCAGGACGTTCACCCCGGGGATCCGCGCGCGGACGTCGTTCACCGAGTCCAGGCTGAACCGGCCGTGCACCGAGCAGTGGCCGCGCCAGAGGATGATCCTGGCGTCCCGCAGCTGTTCGGCGGTCAGGCCGCCGTTGGGCCGGTGCGGGTTGTAGACGACGCAGTCGTCCAGCGAGAAGCCCATCTCGCGCACGGCGGTGTTGCGGCCGAGGTGCTGGTCGGGCAGGAAGAGCACCTTCTCGCCCTGCTCGTACGCCCACTCCAGCGCGCGCTTGGCGTTGGAGGAGGTGCAGATGGTGCCGCCGTGCCGGCCGGTGAAGGCCTTGATGTCGGCGGAGGAGTTCATGTACGAGACCGGGACGGTGACGTCGGCTATGCCGGCGTCGGTCAGGACGTCCCAGCACTCGGCGACCTGCTCGGCGGTGGCCATGTCGGCCATCGAGCAGCCGGCCGCGAGGTCCGGCAGGACGACCTGCTGGGCGTCGCCGGTGAGGATGTCGGCGGACTCGGCCATGAAGTGCACACCGCAGAAGACGATGTACTCGGCTTCGGGCCGGGCCGCCGCGTCGCGGGCGAGCTTGAAGGAGTCGCCGGTGACGTCGGCGAACTCGATCACCTCGTCGCGCTGGTAGTGGTGGCCGAGGATGAAGACGCGGTCACCGAGTGCGGCCTTGGCCGCCCGGGCGCGCTCGACGAGGTTCGGGTCGGAGGCCGGGGGGAGGTCACCGGGGCACTCGACGCCGCGCTCGCTGTTCGGATCGGCCTCACGGCCGAGCAGCAGCAGAGCGAGCGGCGTCGGTGTGGGGTCGACGCCGTAGGTCTCGGTGATGGTGGTGGTCACGGGCGGGTGCCCTTCTGTGCGGCCGATCGAGCGGTGCAGCCTTTTCGTCTAACTGACGCTATCTATGATAACCGGTTCGCGTCAGAGTGACGATGGCCATCCTGTCGATGTGACGAGAACCGCTCTCCGAATCGGACCATCGACGGAGTCGGTTGACCGGTTCGGGGGTCCCTGTCGGAGCCGAATCGGTATTTCGAAGCCCCCGGGTATGGCTGGGCCATGAAAGCTATCGCGATCAACCGCTACGGCGGCCCCGAGGTGGTCGAGTACACCGACCTGCCCGACCCCAGGCGCTCAGCGCCGAGGGCCGCACCCGGGGAAAGATCGTCCTGTTGGTGGGCTGACGGCCGCCCGCCCGTCATCCGTCGGCGGTGAACTCGTTCGGGTCATCCGCCAGAATGGGTGGCGAACCGTTTCGGCAACGGTCGCCACCGGCCACCACCCGCCACCACGGGCCGCCACCGCCGAAACGGCCCCGCCGCACCCCCGCACGACCCGTGGAGCCCCGCACCGATGACCAGCAGCCGAGCACACGAGGTGGTCGGGCCCGACCTGGACGAGACCGACCGGCTGCTGCTGGCCCGGCTCGGCAGCGACGGCCGCGCCTCGTACGCCGAGATCGGGCTGCAGGTGAACCTCTCCGCCACCGCCGTGCGCCGCCGGATCGACCGGCTGCGGGCGCGCGGCGTGGTGCGGGGCTTCACCGTGGTCCTCGACCCCTCCGTCCTCGGCTGGCAGACCGAGGCCTTCGTCGAGGTCTACTGCCGCGAGCGCACCGCCCCCGAGGAGATCCTCGCCAGCCTGCGCCAGTTCCCCGAGGTCGTCGCGGCCTGGACCGTCACCGGCGACCCGGACGCCCTGGTGCACCTGCGGGCCGCCGACATGCGCCACCTGGAGGCCGTCATCGAGCGGATCCGGCGCGAGCCCGGAGTCCAGCGCAGCCGCTCCTCGGTGGTCCTCTCCCAGCTCATCGGCTGACCCTCGCGGCGGGTACGCAGGAATCCTGCGCGGGCCGGTCCGAAGACGCTCGAAACCTGCCTGACCAGCCGCGTTCCGACGCGCGGCGAAGCACTCCGGCTGCCTACGCTGATCACGTCCGGTCGTCGCGGTGACACCTCCCGCCGACCGGGCCGGATCCTCACCCCCGACACCCCACAGCCGAGAGGGACCCGCCGTGTCCGCAGCCCCCGACCGCATGCACCGGCCCGACAACGACCTGGTCGACCTGGTCTTCGACTACATGCGGGAGCGGCTGCAGTACGACCCCGTCCCGCTCGACCACCCCGGTGACGGCGAGCACCTGCGCACCCAGCTGGCCGGCCTGCTCAACCAGGACGGCAACAACCCGGTCGACGTGCTCAAGCTCTACGACCACGAGCTGTCCCGCGCGGTCATCTCCGCCGACAGCCCGCGCTACCTGTCCTTCATCCCGTGCGCCCCCACCAAGGCCGCGCTGCTGTTCGACATGGTGGTCTCCTGCGCCTCGCTGCAGGGCATCTCCTGGCTGGAGGCGGCCGGCGCGATCGCCGCCGAGAACCAGGTGCTGCGCCTGATCGCCGACCGCGCGGGGATGCCCCAGACGGCCGGCGGCACCTTCGTCTCCGGCGGCTCGGCGGGCAACCTCTCCGCCCTCGTGGTCGCCCGCGACACCGCCCGCCGCCGGCTGGGCGTCGGCCCGGAGGCGCGGCTGCGGATAGCCGTCGCCGACCAGGTGCACTCCTCGGTCAAGAACACCTTCAACATCATCGGCGTCGAGGCCTTCACCGTCCCGACCGTGAACCGGCAGTTCACCGGCGAGGCGCTGCGCGCCGCACTGGCCGCCGACCCCCACCCGGAGACGGTGATCGCCGTCGTCGGCACCGGCGGCACCACCAACGAGGGCATCATCGACGACCTCGCCGGCCTGTCCGAGGTCGCCCGCGAGCACGACCTGTGGTTCCACGTGGACGGCGCCTACGGCGGCGCGGGCCTCTTCGCCCCCTCGGTGCGCGAGCGCTACAACGGCATCGAGCACGCCGACTCCTTCGTGGTCGACCCGCACAAGTGGCTGTTCGCCCCCTTCGACTGCGCCGCGCTGATCTACCGCAACCCGCAGCTCGCCCGCGCCGTGCACACCCAGGACGCCTCCTACCTGGACGTCCTGCACACCGAGGGCGACGAGTGGAACCCCACCGACTACGCCTACCACCTGACCCGGCGCGCCCGCGGCCTGCCGCTCTGGTTCTCGCTCGCGGTGCACGGCGTCCAGGCCTACACCGACGCCATCGAGGCCGGCCTCACGCTCGCCCGGGACACCGCGCAGCTGATCCGCGAGACCGACCACCTGGAGCTGCTGTTCGACCCGCAGCTCTCGGCGGTCTGCTTCAAGCGCAAGGGCTGGACCAACGACGACTACTACCGCTGGTCGCAGCAGCTGCTCGCGGACCAGATCGGCTTCGTCACCCCCACCGGCTGGGACGGCGAGACGGTCGCCCGCTTCGCCTTCCTGCACCCGGGCACCACCATGGAGATGGTCCGGGAGATCCTCGACACCATGGTCTGAGCCCCCCGTCCGTACGGCCCCCACCGGTGATCCGGCGGGGGCCGTCCGCGTGCCTACAGGAACGCCCCGCTCGGCAGGTACGGCATCGGCGGCCGCATCCCGCGCAGCCCGACGAAGCCCCGGGTCTCCGGCGTCAGCCCGACCTCCAGGCCGACGTCCAGCGCCCACTCCTGCTCGGCGGTCAGGTACTCCACCCGCGCCTCCACGCCGTCCGGCACCCGGGCCAGCGCCTCGCGCAGCAGCCGGGCGGCGATCCGCTTGGTGGTGGCCGCCAGCAGCCGGACCGTCCCGCCGTCCCGGTAGCAGTAGCCGCTGCCGGCCAGCGCGTCGGCGATCAGCAGCTCCTCGAAGTGGCCCAGCATCAGCTCGTGGTCGGGCCCGTGCGCGGACCCGCGCAGCCGCCGGTCCACCGAGTCCAGCAGGTGCCGGTGGGTGGCGTTGCCGCGGTGCACCGGTATGTCGCCCGGGTCGAGCAGCCCGTCCCGGTCCACCCGCCCGGCCAGCCGCATCGCCGGGTGCAGGGTGAACCCGGCCTGCCGGTAGCGCCGCGCCGCCGCCGGGGAGCCCGAGACGCAGACCATCCCGCGCAGACAGCCCCGGGCGTGCGCCAGCGCCTGTTCGAACAGCAGCCGCCCCACCCCCCGGCCCTGCGCGGACGGCCGGACCGCGAACAGCGACGGCATCCACAGCCCCTCTCGGCGCATCGACAGCACCACCCCGACCGCCTGCCCGCCGCTCTCCGCCAGCCAGCAGCCCCCGGGATCGGTGCGCGCCAGGTGCCTGGTCCTGGCCAGCTGCAGCGGCGTCGGCCGCGGCGGTGGCCCGGGGTCGTCGGACGGTGCGGCGAACGCGGCGAAGGACAGTTCCTGGACGACCTCCGCGTCCGCTGCGGTGTCCCTGACCTGGCGAAGGATCATGCCGACCATCCTGGCGTCCGACGGGCGGCCGTGGGGCCCGTTCACCCGGATCCGTGACACGGGCGGTGCCCCGTACTCCCCGGTTGTGCGAGCATGGGGAACGCAAGGGAGACGGGTGGCACACCCGGCCCACGGAAGATCAGCCGTCGAACAGGCCGCAGAAATCCATCGCCGACCGGGAAATGAAACCGGGCGGCGGTTGGTTGGCACTGACGGCAGACCGTCGTCAAAGACCGGGAGAAAGCAGATGACCGTCCAGGACGAGACCACCGTCGAGAGTGGCATCCTCCTTACCGATGCCGCCGCGGCCAAGGTCAAGGCCCTGCTGGAGCAGGAAGGCCGCGAGGACCTGGCGCTGCGCGTCGCCGTCCAGCCCGGCGGCTGCTCCGGCCTGCGTTACCAGCTCTTCTTCGACGAGCGCTCGCTCGACGGCGACGTGCTCAAGGACTTCGACGGTGTGAAGGTCGTCACCGACCGGATGAGCGCCCCGTACCTGGGCGGCGCCACCGTCGACTTCGTCGACACCATCGAGAAGCAGGGCTTCACGATCGACAACCCGAACGCCACCGGCTCCTGCGCCTGCGGCGATTCGTTCAGCTAAGCACCGAGCACGTCGCGAAAGCTGCGAAAGGCGGCCCCGGGAGTCCCCGGGGCCGCCTTTTCGTGTCCTCGCGTCCGTCGCTCCCGTACGCCTACTGCCCGGCGACATCCGGGGTGACCGGGTCCGGCCCGGCGTGCGGGTCGGCCTCCAGCGGCAGCTCCTGGCCGCTGGTCCGGTCGACCACCGTCCGCCCGGCCAGCGGCGAGCGCAGGTCCGTCGCCACCGACTGCCGCTTGGCCAGCGCGCTGCAGGCCTGCCCGGGGCCGACGGCGGGCGCCCCCGGCACGACCGTGACGTCCACCCGGCCCGGCTGCGACTCGTCCGCCTTCAGCGCGTACTTGGTGCAGACCCCGCCGAAGAAGTAGACGGTCAGCTTGGTGGTGCCGTCCACCCGGTAGGCCACCGGCGGACGCGTCGGCGAGCCCGTGCCGTTCGGGTTCGGCTCGCCCGGCGCGATCCCGGTGACCGGGGGAGTGGCCGGCGCCGGCTGCCCCGGAGCGGGCGAGGCCGGGGTCGGGTCGAAGGCGGTCGGCGGGGCCGACTGACCGGTGCCCGAAGGGCTCCCGGTCGGAGCCGCCCCGGACGGGCTGTCCGAAGGCGTCGGGGCCTGCGGGGAAGCGGTCGCCGAGGCCGGGGCGGTGGTCGCCCCGCCGGTCGCCGCGTCCGAGGAGGACTTCCCGTCCCCGTTGCACCCGGCCACCGTCACCACGGCCGCCAGTGCCAGACCCGCCAGGGCCACCGTCCGCCGACCGCGCCGGGGCATCGTCACCGAATCCATCTGCACATCCTCCCGAGGGCTCAGCGTCGCCGCCCGCTCGGCCGCTCCGCGCGGATGTGACGTGCTCCGGACCGATCCGGTTCCGCTCGGGTCCGCCACCGGCTCAGAGGCCGTACTCGGCCATCCCGGCGACCACCCGCCGCGCCCCGGACGGGACCCGGAAGCCGGCGGACGCGGGGGCGGTGGGCTCCGGGCCGGCCGCCAGCAGCGGCCAGAACCGGCGCAGCCGCCGGGAGGAGTCCACCAGGGCGTCGAGGGTCTCGCCGTCCTCGCTCCGCAGAACGGGCAGCGGGGAGTGCTCGGTCATCATCGGGCATCGCTCCGATCCAGGGCCGCGGCGGCACTGCCGCGGTCGCCGACGGGGCCCGCCCGCACGGCGGGCCTCCTGAGGCCGACCCTAGGCCGGGCCTCCGCCCACCCACCAGTGCTACCCGGAGGTAGTACACGTTCGACGGCGGCGAGTGCCACCATGGCCGTGCGGGCGGCGGATTGCGGGACTCTTGCCTTGGCACGCCCCGGCGCCGGGTACCGTGAGTGGGTTCACCCCCGCCTGCCCGCTGGCCCCGCAGCCATCCTGAGGAGACCTCCCGTGCGTATCGCCGTCGCCGGCTCGATCGCCACCGACCACCTGATGACATTCCCCGGCCGGTTCGCAGACCAGCTCGTCGCCGAGCAGCTGCACACCGTGTCACTGTCCTTCCTGGTCGACACCCTGGACATCCGCCGCGGCGGGGTCGCGCCGAACATCGCCTTCGGCATGGGCGTGCTGGGCCTGCGCCCGATCCTGGTCGGCGCCGCCGGCGCGGACTTCGCCGAGTACCGCAGCTGGCTGGAGCGCAACAACGTGGACTGCGACTCCGTCCACATCTCCGAGACCCGGCACACGGCCCGCTTCATGTGCACCACGGACGAGGACCACAACCAGATCGCCTCGTTCTACACCGGCGCCATGGCGGAGGCCCGCAGCATCGAGCTGAAGCCGATCGCCGACCGCGTCGGCGGCCTGGACCTCGTGCTGATCGGCGCCGACGACCCGCAGGGCATGGTCCGCCACACCCAGGAGTGCCGCACCCGCGGCTACGCCTTCGCCGCCGACCCCTCCCAGCAGCTGGCCCGCCTGGAGGGCGAGGACATCCGCGACATCGTGGACGGCGCCGCGTACCTCTTCACCAACGAGTACGAGGCCGCGCTGATCGAGACCAAGACCGGCTGGGACGCCGAGGAGCTGCTCACCCGCGTCGGCACCCGGATCACCACCCTCGGCAGCAAGGGCGTCCGGATCGAGCGCAAGGGCGAGGCGGCGATCCTGGTCGGCTGCGCCAAGGAGGAGGCGAAGGTCGACCCGACCGGCGTCGGTGACGCCTTCCGGGCCGGCTTCCTCACCGGCCTGTCCTGGGACCTCGACCTGGAGCGCTCCGCCCAGCTCGGCTGCATGCTCGCCACCCTGGTCATCGAGACCGTCGGCACCCAGGAGTACGAGCTGCGCCCGGCCGGCTTCCTGAGCCGCTTCGAGGAGACCTACGGCGCCGAGGCGGCCGCGGAGATCCGCGCGCACCTGGTCAAGTAGTCCGCCGCACGACGAGGTAGGCCGAGCCCCGGTCGCCGCCGTAGTCGGCGGCCGGGGCCTCGCCCGCGTACTCGTGCCCGCGCATCCCGCACCAGGCCGGGATGTCCAGCCGGGCCGCCTCGTCGTCCGCCAGCACGACGATCGTGCCGCCCTCCGGCACCTCGCCGATCCGCTTCGCCAGCTCGATCACCGGCAGCGGGCAGCGCTTGCCCAGGGCGTCGATGACTGTGATTCGCCCGCTCGCCTCCGGGCGCTCTGACCCGGCGCCGACGCTCCTCGCTCCGGCACTCCCTCCTGCGTCGGTCGCCGGCCGCTCGTCACTCTCGGCACCGGCGCGCCCTTCGGCTCGGGGCGGGATTTGCCCACTCGCCTCCGGCCGCTCGTCACTCCCTCCTGCGTCGGTCGCCGGCCGCTCGGCAGCCTCCGCCCCCGCGCTGCGCAGGGTCGTCGGTGCCGGCAGGTCCAGCCCGAGCGGGGCGCGGACTCCGGCCACCAGCTCCGGCAGCACGGCGAGGAAGCGCTCCACGTCCGCCTCGGCCGTGCCGTACGGCAGCGAGACCCGGACGTTCCCCTCGGTGAGCACCCCCATCGCGGCCAGCACGTGGCTGGGCGTCAGGGTGGAGGAGGTGCACGAGGAGCCGGAGGAGACCGCGAAGCCCGCCCGGTCCAGCTCGGTCAGCAGCACCTCGCCGTCCACGTACAGGCAGGAGAAGGTGACGATGTGCGGCAGCCGCCGCACCGGGTCGCCGACCACCTCGACCTCGGGCACCAGCCGCGGCACCCGGGCCCGGATCCGTTCCACCAGCTCGTGCAGCCGGGCGTTCTCCCGTTCGGCCTCGGCCCGGACGGCGCGCAGCGAGGCGGCCGCCGCCACGATCGCCGGGACGTTGACGTAGCCGGGCACCCGGCCGCCCTCGCGTTCGTCGGCCGGCAGCGGCGAGGCGTACCGGACGCCCTTGCGCACCGCCAGCACCCCGACCCCGGGCGGGCCGCCCCACTTGTGCGCGCTCGCGGTCAGCAGCGACCAGCCCGCCGGGACGTCGACCCTCCCCGCGCTCTGCGCGGCGTCCACCAGCAGCGGGACACCGGCCTCGGCGCACAGCGCGGCGACCTCGCCGACCGGCTGGACGGTCCCCACCTCGTGGTTGGCGCTCTGCAGCGCGGCGAGCGCGGTGTCCGGCCGCAGCAGCGCGCCGAAGGCCGCCGGGTCGACCCGCCCGCCCCGGTCCACCGGCACGACGGAGACCTCGCCGCCGCCCGCCTCGTGGCGTTCGGCGACGTGCAGCACGCTGGAGTGCTCCACCGCGGAGTGCACCAGGTGGCCGCCGCGCCGCCGGTTCCCGGCGAGGGCGCCGAGCAGGCCGAGTTGGACGGCCTGCGTCCCGCTCGCGGTGAAGGAGACCTCGTCGGCCCGTGCGCCGAGGGCCGCGGCGGCGGTCTCGCGGGCGGCGTCCAGCAGCATCCGGGCCTGTCGGCCGGAGCGGTACAGCCGGGCCGGATCGGCCCAGCCCTCGTCCAGGGCGGCGGTCAGCGCCTGTCGTGCGACGGGGTGCAGAGGGGCCGTCGAGGCCGCGTCGAAGTACACCGTCACATTTAACGACACACCCGGATCGGATTCAGGTCCGGCGGAGCTGCTCACCCACCGTCAGTCGATCACCCCGAATGTCCGCTTCGTCCACGTCCGACGGGTCGTCACGGGCGTTGCCCGAGGTCATCCCCCGATCGGGCGTACGGACCTCGAATGCCTACGATGACCTGCGACGCAGTGCCTACCGGGCCTGATCGGGCGACCGGGCGGCGCGTTACCGGGGGCTGCCCGTCAGGAGCGCATAAGGCTGGAGTAGGGTTTGGCCCGCATAAGCATTCAAACCGTGCCCGTGGACGGGTCGCCGGGGAGGCTCACAGCCCCCCGGGGCGACGCGAAGGCGGGCGAGACTTCGGGAAGGCGCTACGTGAGTCCCAACGGCTCCGACCGCTCGCCGCGGCGCACGATGCGGCGGAAGCTGCCTCAGGCGCTGGCACTGGGCCTCGTCATCGCGACCGCCACCGGCTGCTCGGCCAACGACCTCCCCAGGCTTGGCCTCCCGAGCCCCGTCACCAAGGAAGGGCCGATGGTCCTCCAGATGTGGCAGGGGTCCTGGATCGCGGCGCTGGTGGTCGGCGTACTGATGTGGGGTCTGATCATCTGGAGCGTGATCTTCCACCGGCGCAAGCGCACCGGCGTGGAGGTCCCTCCGCAGACCCGGTACAACGTGCCCATCGAGGCGCTCTACACCGCGGTCCCCATCATCATCGTCTCGGTGCTCTTCTACTTCGTCGCCCGCGACGAGAACAAGCTGACGCACGTCTCCGAGAAGCCGCAGCACTACGTCAACGTGGTCGGCTTCCAGTGGAGCTGGGCGTTCAACTACGAGAACACCGAGACCCCCGACCCGGCCAACAAGGACGCCGCGTACGAGGTCGGTACTCCCAAGGACGTTCCGACCCTCTGGCTGCCGGTCGACGAGTCGGTCCAGTTCCGGCTCACGTCGCGTGACGTCATCCACGACTTCTGGCCCGTCAACTTCATGATGAAGATGGACGTCGTCCCGGGCGTGGTGAACAAGTTCGAGGTCACCCCGACCGTCAAGGGCGAGTACATGGGCAAGTGTGCCGAGCTCTGCGGCACCGACCACTCGCGCATGCTGTTCAACGTCAAGGTCGTCGACCGCGCCGACTACGACAAGCACCTGGCCGAGCTTCGCGCCAAGGGCCAGAACGGTGCGCTGCCTTCCGGCCTCATCTCCATGGGAAGTGAAGAGAAGTGACCATCCTCAACGAGCCCGCCGCGGCCGGCGGGGGCGCCGAGGCCGTCACGGTCGGGGCGCAGCGGACCCGGAAGCCGGGTTCGACCATCATCAAGTGGTTGACCACCACTGACCACAAGACGATCGGCACCCTGTACCTGGGCACGTCGTTCGCCTTCTTCCTGATCGGTGGCATCCTCGCCCTGGTCATGCGTGCCGAGCTGGCTCGTCCCGGGACCCAGATCCTGTCGAACGAGCAGTTCAACCAGGCGTTCACGATGCACGGCACGATCATGCTGCTGATGTTCGCGACGCCGCTGTTCGCGGGCTTCGCGAACTGGATCATGCCGCTGCAGATCGGCGCCCCGGACGTGGCCTTCCCGCGTCTGAACATGTTCGCGTACTGGCTGTACCTCTTCGGTTCGACCATCGCGGTCTGCGGCTTCCTGACCCCGAACGGCGCCGCCAACTTCGGCTGGTTCGCCTACTCCCCGCTGTCCGACGCGGTGCACTCGCCCGGTATCGGCAGCGACATGTGGATCATGGGTCTGGCCTTCTCCGGCTTCGGCACGATCCTCGGTGCGGTCAACTTCATCACCACGATCATCTGCATGCGCGCGCCCGGCATGACGATGTTCCGGATGTCGATCTTCGTCTGGAACGTCCTGCTGACCTCGGTGCTGGTCCTGCTGGCCTTCCCGGTCCTGGCCGCCGCGCTGTTCGCCCTGGAGGCCGACCGGAAGTTCGGGGCCCACGTCTTCGACCCGGCCAACGGCGGGGCGATGCTGTGGCAGCACCTCTTCTGGTTCTTCGGCCACCCCGAGGTGTACATCATCGCGCTGCCGTTCTTCGGCATCGTCTCGGAGATCATCCCGGTCTTCAGCCGCAAGCCGATGTTCGGCTACTCCGGTCTGATCGCGGCCACCATCGCGATCGCCGGTCTGTCCGTGACGGTGTGGGCGCACCACATGTACGTCACCGGACAGGTACTGCTGCCGTTCTTCTCGTTCATGACCTTCCTGATCGCGGTCCCGACCGGTGTGAAGTTCTTCAACTGGGTCGGCACCATGTGGAAGGGCTCACTGAGCTTCGAGACCCCGATGCTCTGGACGGTCGGCTTCCTGGTCACCTTCCTCTTCGGTGGTCTGACCGGTGTCCTGCTGGCCTCCCCGCCGATCGACTTCCACGTCTCGGACTCGTACTTCGTCGTCGCCCACTTCCACTACGTGGTCTTCGGCACCGTCGTCTTCGCGATGTTCGCCGGCTTCCACTTCTGGTGGCCGAAGATGACCGGCAAGATGCTGGACGAGCGCCTCGGCAAGATCACCTTCTGGACGCTGTTCTTCGGCTTCCACACCACCTTCCTGGTGCAGCACTGGCTCGGCGCGGAGGGCATGCCCCGCCGCTACGCCGACTACCTGGCCTCGGACGGCTTCACCACCCTGAACACCGTCTCGACCATCGGCTCCTTCGTGCTCGGCCTGTCGATCCTGCCGTTCCTCTACAACGTCTGGAAGACCGCCAAGTACGGCGAGAAGGTCACCGTGGACGACCCGTGGGGCTTCGGCCGCTCGCTGGAGTGGGCGACCTCCTGCCCGCCGCCGCGGCACAACTTCCTCACCCTGCCGCGGATCCGCTCCGAATCCCCGGCCTTCGACCTCCACCACCCGGAGATCGCCGCGCTGGACTACCTGGAGAACCACGGTGAGCCGGCCAAGCACCTCGCCGGTGTGACCCCGGCGAAGTACGACGCCCCGAAGCTGGGCAAGGGCAAGCAGGAGGGTGACGCCTGATGAAGGAACAGGGGAAGATCTTCCTCGGCCTCTCGGTCTTCGTGCTGGCCATGGCCATCACCTACGGCCTGTGGACGAACAACTCGGGCCCGGGTCTGGAGGCCGCCGGTACCACGGCGCTGTTCCTGGCCTTCGCCCTCTGCGCCTTCATCGGGTACTACCTCGCCTTCACCGCCCGTCGGGTGGACAGCGGCGCGGGTGACAACCCCGAGGCCGAGGTCGCGGACGACTCCGGCGAGCTGGGCTTCTTCGCCCCGCACAGCTGGCAGCCGCTCTCGCTGGCGCTCGGTGGCGCGCTCGCCTTCCTGGGCGTGATCTTCGGCTGGTGGCTGATGTTCTGGGCCGCCCCGATCATCCTGATCGGCATCTTCGGATGGGTCTTCGAGTTCTACCGGGGCGAGAACCAGAACCAGTAGGGTTCCGCATCCGACACCAGGGCCGGTCCTCCCGCACGGGAGGACCGGCCCTGGTGCGTCTCCGGGGTGACGGCCTCACTCAGCCGGGTGAACGGGGGCTTCCCCGGATGTCGCTTCACCCGCAGGCGTTCCTACGATCTGATCAATCGTGCGAACCCTCGGAGGCGGTCATGGCCGACAGGCGCGGAATCGCTGGCATCGGCGGCATCTCGCTGGCCCTCGCAGTACTGGCCCCGCTGGCCGCCTGCTCGTCCGGTGAGGACGAGCCCGCCGGGCCGCACCGGATCGACGCCGGCCCGCTGGTGCACCTCTCGGCGGAGGGCAGGGTCGACCCCTCCCAGCCGGTCACCGTCACGGCGGTGCCGGGCAGCCGGCTCACCGACGTCACCGTGGTCGGCCCGGACGGCCGGGTGGTGGCCGGCCGGCTCGCCGAGGACCAGCGCAGCTGGCAGACCACCGGCCGGCTGAAGGCCGCCACCGCCTACTCCGTGCGGATCGCCGCCGACGACGGCAAGGGCGGCCGGGGCGACACCGCGGCCGACTTCAGCACCCTCGCGGCCCAGCGCCTGCTCACCGCCAAGCTCGGCCCGGACTCCTCCGGCAGCGGCGTCTACGGCGTCGGCCAGCCGCTCACCGTGCAGCTCTCCGAGGCGGTGAAGGACCCGCAGGCCCGCCAGGAGGTCGAGCACGCCCTCACCGTCACCTCCCGGCCCGCCGTCACCGGCGCCTGGTACTGGGTGGACGACAAGAACCTGCACTTCCGCCCGGAGGACTACTGGCCGGCCGGCACGACCGTCGGGCTGGCCTTCGACGGCACCGGCAGCCGGATCGCGGACGGCCTCTACGGCGGCGACCGCAGCTCGCTGGACCTGCGGATCGGCGACCGGGTCGAGTCGGTGGTCGACGCCGCCGCCCACGAGCTCACCCTGAAGCGTGACGGCGACGTCGTGCGGACCATCCCGGTCACCACCGGCAAGCCCGGCTTCGACACCCGCAACGGCGTCAAGGTGGTGCTCGGCCAGGAGCGGTCGGTGCGGATGAACGGCGAGACCATCGGCATAGCCTCCGGCAGCTCGGAGGCGTACGACCTCGACGTGCTGTGGGCCACCCGGGTGACGTGGAGCGGCGAGTACGTCCACGCGGCGCCCTGGTCGGTCGGTTCGCAGGGCGTGGAGAACGTCAGCCACGGCTGTACCGGCATGAGCACCGACAACGCCAAGTGGTTCTACGACAACACCAGGGTGGGGGACCTGGTGACGGTGGTGAACAGCCGCGGCGGCGAGATGGAGGACTTCGGCAACGGCTTCGGCGACTGGAACATCGCCTGGACCGACTGGGTCAAGCACAGCGCCGTCGGACAGCCCCTCAGCACCACCGTCCCGAACGACCGGTCCCCGGCCTCGGGGATGATCCGCCCGGAGGTGTGAGCCCCCTCCGGAGCCCCTGACGGCCGCCGCTGCCCGGCCCCGTCGCCCCGCCCCCTGCGAGCCCCCTGCCGGGCCGCCCAGGGCCGGAGAGGGCAGCTCGGGACCCCGTTCAGCGCCCCTGCGGGAAGAGCGTCTCAGCCCGCGGGGTAGGCCACCCGCAGGGCGGCGACCGCCGCGGCCAGGGCGTCCTCGTGGGAGAGCCCGAGGCGGTTCGCCCGCCCGGCGTACTCCGCGGCGGCCTCGGCGGCCAGCCGGTGCGCGGTGTCCCCGGCGGCGGCGATCAGCGTGCCGCGCCGGCCGTGGGTCTCCACCACGCCGTCCGCCTCCAGCTCCTTGTACGCCCGGGCGACGGTGCCGGCGGCCAGCCCCAGCTCCTCGGCCAGGGCCCGGACGGTGGGCAGCCGCAGCCCGGTCGGCAGTTCCCCGGAGCGGGCCCGCTCGGCGATCCCGGCGCGGATCTGCTCGTACGGGGGAGTGGCGGAGTCGGGGTCGACGGAGAGCTGCACGGGAGGCTCCTGGCACGGTTGCGGGGACGGGAAAGCCCGAGGGCCGCCGACCCCGGGAACACAGGGCGGCGGGCCGCGGGGGGGGGGGGGGGGCGGACGGGTTGAGTGGTGGGCGTGGGCGCGGGTGTTGTCGTGGTGGTC
>NZ_JBHTRF010000040.1:28914-80432 GCF_042796115.1 Kitasatospora sp. NPDC056446
TTTTCTTACTGCCGGGGGGGGCGGGCCGGGCCCCCCCGGGGGGCCCCCCCCCCTGCCGCCGGCGCCCCCCCCCCCCTCGGGGTGACGCGGGGTGCGTACGGGATCAGTGGTGGCCGTGGCCGCTGGTGATCTCGTGGTGCTCCTCGGAGGTCGGCTTGGGGATCTGGCTGCCCTCGCCGTAGAAGCCGCGGGAGAGCTTGGCCCGGGTGCGGGTGAGGACGCCGGCCTTGCGGGCCACGCCGTTCTCGTCCGTCTGGGCCGGCAGCTCGACCGGCTGGTTCTGCTCGTGCGCCGTGAGCGTGTGCAGGTCCTTCTGCGGCAGCTGGGCGTGGATCTCGACGAACTCGCCGTGCGGCAGGCGCTTGATGACGCCGGTCTCGCGGCCGTGCAGCACCTTCTCCTTGTCACGGCGCTGGAGGCCGAGGCACCAGCGCTTGGTGATGATGAAGGTGATCACCGGGACCGCGAAGAAGCCGACGCGGACGAAGTAGGTGATCGAGTTGATCGACAGGTGCAGGTGGGTGGCGAACAGGTCGTTGCCACCGCCGACCAGCAGCACCAGGTACAGCGAGATCCAGGCGGCACCCAGGGCGGTGCGGACCGGGGCGTTGCGCGGGCGGTCCAGGATGTGGTGCTCGCGCTTGTCGCCGGTGATCCAGCCCTCGATGAACGGGTAGACCGCGATCGAGACCAGGACCAGCGGGAAGATCATCAGCGGGATGAACACACCCAGGTTCAGGGTGTGGCCCCAGAGGCTGATCTCCCAGCCCGGCATGACACGGATCAGGCCCTCGGAGAAGCCCATGTACCAGTCCGGCTGGGCGTCGGTGGACACCTGGTCGGGGCGGTACGGGCCGTAGGCCCAGATCGGGTTGATCGTGGCGATCGCCGAGATGGCGGCGATGATGCCGAAGACCAGGAAGAAGAAGCCACCGGCCTTGGCCATGTAGACCGGCATCAGCGGCATGCCGACGACGTTCTTCTCGGTCTTGCCCGGGCCCGCCCACTGGGTGTGCTTGTGGTAGAAGACCAGGATCAGGTGCGCCACCAGCAGGCCGAGCATGATGCCCGGGATCAGCAGCACGTGGATGGTGAAGAAGCGCGGCACGATGTCGTGGCCGGGGAACTCGCCCCCGAACAGGAACATCTGGACGTAGGTGCCCACCAGCGGGACGGCGAGGATCGCGCCTTCCATGAAGCGGATACCGGTACCCGACAGCAGGTCGTCCGGCAGCGAGTAGCCGAAGAAGCCGTCGAACATGCCCAGGATCAGCAGCAGGAAGCCGAAGACCCAGTTGATCTCACGCGGCTTGCGGAACGCGCCGGTGAAGAACACGCGCATCATGTGGACGAGCATCGCCGCCACGAAGACCAGGGCGGCCCAGTGGTGGATCTGGCGGATCAGCAGACCGCCGCGGATCTCGAAGCTGATGTCGACCGTGGAGGCGTAGGCCTCCGACATCCCGATGCCCTTGAGCGGCACGTACGAGCCGTTGTAGACGACCTCGGCCATCGACGGCTTGAAGAACAGCGTCAGGTAGACGCCGGTCAGGATGATGATGACGAAGGTGTAGAGGCAGATCTCGCCCAGCATGAAGGACCAGTGGTCCGGGAAGATCTTGCGCAGGTTGGCCTTGGCGAGGGAGTAGATCCCCAGCCGGCCGTCCGTCCAGTCAGCCGCGGCTTCCCACTTGTTGGCGGGCTTGGCACGCGTACTGGAGGGCTTGGCGGCACCGGTCGTGGTGCTGCTCGTGTTACTCATCGAGCACGCTCCCAGAAGCTCGGGCCGACGGGCTCCGCGAAGTCGCCGGTGGCGACCAGGTTGCCCTTGTCGTCAGTGGTGATCTTCAGCTGCGGCAGGGGGTGGCCGGCCGGGCCGAAGATGACGCGCGCGCCGTCCGCCAGGTCGAAGGTCGACTGGTGGCAGGGGCAGAGCGCGTGGTGGGTCTGCTGCTCGTAGAGGCTGATCGGGCAGCCGACGTGCGTGCAGATCTTGGAGTAGGCGAGGATGCCCTCGAAACCCAGCTCCTTGGACTTGTCGTCCTTGATGTCGTCCGGCGCGATGCGGACCAGCATCAGGGCGTCCTTGGCGATCCGCTGCTGGAAGTCCTCGCTGTGCGTGGACAGCCCCTCCGGCATGGCGAAGGTCAGCGAGCCGATGATGATGTCCTCGGGCTTCATCGGCTGCATGGTGCTCATGTTGACGAGCGGCAGCGGCTTGGCCTCGGTCGCCTCCTTCCAGCCGGTCTCGTGGAGCTTCTTCTCCGGGAGCGGGCCGAGGTCGCGGAGCAGGACCACGCCGGAGAGCGGGACCAGCGCCATCGAACCGATGAGGGTGTTGCGGATCATCTTGCGACGACCGAAGCCGGACTCGGCGGCACCGGTCTTGAACTGCTCGATGACGTCCGCGCGGACCTCGTCGTCGGCCTCGATCGCGTGGCGCTCGGCCGGCAGCTCGACGTCCGACATCAGGGTGCGGGCCCAGTGGACCGCGCCCGCGCCGATCATGAAGAGGGCGACGCCCAGGGTCAGGCCCAGCGCGAAGTTCAGCGCGCTGACGTGACCCAGCGGGAAGATGTAGACGATCTTGTCCGGGTCGATGGCCACGTACGAGGCGATGAAGCCGACGGTGGCGAGCATCGAGATCACGAACATCAGCGAGACCTGGCGCTCGGCGCGCTGGGCGGCCCGCTCGTCGATGTCGGTGCGCCGGGGCTCGTGGGCCGGCAGGCCCGGGTCGGCGAAGGGGTTGCCGTGTTCGGCCACCTCGCCGGCGGAGCCGTGCGACTCCGGGAGCTTCTCTTCTGACATGTCGTGGCTCATGACTTCTTGGCCTTGGTGGTGTGGGCGGCGACCCAGATCGCGACCGCGATGAGCGTGCCGAGGCCGAAGATCCAGCCGAACAGGCCCTCGGTCACCGGACCGAGGCTGCCGAGCGTGAGACCGCCGGGGTTCGGCTCATCGGAGGTGGTGTGGCGGACGAAGGCCACGATCTGCTTCTTCTGCTCCTCGGGCATGGTGGTGTCCGGGAACGACGGCATGTTCTGCGGGCCGGTCTGCATGGCCTCGTAGATGTGCTTGGCGTCCACGCCCTCCAGCGACGGGGCGTACTTGCCCTTGGTCAGGGCACCGCCCTGGCCGGCGAAGTTGTGGCACTGGGCGCAGTTGGTGCGGAACAGCTCGCCACCCTTGGAGATGTCGTCCGGGTTGGTCGAGGTGTACTGCTCCTCCTTGGGGGTCACCGGGCCGGGACCGAGCGAGGAGACGAAGGCGGCGAGCTGGTCGATCTCGGCCTGCGAGTAGATGTTCGTCTTGCGCGGCACCTGGGCGCCGGGCTGCTGGGCCGGCATGCGGCCGGTACCGACCTGGAAGTCGACGGAGGCGGAGCCGACGCCGACCAGGCTCGGACCGTCACTGCTGCCCTGGCCGTTCAGGCCGTGACAGGAGGAGCAACCGACGGCGAAGAGCTTCTTGCCCTCATCGATCGCGAGCGACTGCGCGGCGACGTCGGCCTGCGCCTTGCCGGCGGGAGCGAACGCGGCGTACAGCCCCCCGGTTGCCGCCAGGGCGAGAAGTAGGACGACCAGCGCCGCCAATGGGTGGCGCCGTCGTGCGGAGAGCTTTTTCACGGAATAACCCCGGTGTCAGGATCTGGTCGACTGGTGGGTGCACCCGGCGGCCGGTCTGGCCGGCACGAGGCTGCCTGTCTAGGGCTGCGCGCGCGGTCGGTCGGTGGGAGCGTCGGCACCGGCAGAAGCGGCCCGTCGCCGGTGAGGGCGGGGGCCGCAGCCGGTGGCCAGCGACCTGATCAGCTGGTTACTTGATCAGGTAGATGGTCGCGAACAGGCCGATCCACACGACGTCGACGAAGTGCCAGTAGTACGACACGACGATCGCGGCGGTGGCCTGCTCGTGCGTGAAGCGCTTGGCGGCGTACGTCCGTCCCAGGACCAGCAGGAAGGCGATCAGACCACCCGTCACGTGCAGGCCGTGGAAGCCGGTGGTCAGGTAGAACACGGTGCCGTACGGGTCGGAGGACAGCGACAGGCCGTCCTTCTTGACCAGCTCGGTGTACTCGTAGACCTGGCCGCCGATGAAGACCGCGCCCATCATGAACGTGATGATGAACCACATGCGGAGCTTCTTCACGTCACCGCGCTCGGCGGCGAACACGCCGAGCTGGCAGGTGAGCGAGGAGAGCACCAGGACAGTGGTGTTGACCGAGGAGAACGGCACGTTGAGGGCGTGGGCCTTCTCGGTCCAGAACTCGGCTCCCTTGACGGAGCGGAGCGTGAAGTACATCGCGAAGAGGGCCGCGAAGAACATCAACTCGGAACTGAGCCAGACGATCGTTCCGACGCTGACCATGTTCGGCCGGTTGACCGATCCGTGCGCGTGCCCGGTTTCTACTGCTGTTGCTGTCGCCACGACGGACATTATGTCGGTCCCTTATTCCGTCTTCACGTCGGGGGGTGTCCCTCGGAGTGTCCGGTGCGTGCGGTATGCCCCCCTGGAGGGTGCCGGACGGTCCGGACGGGGGCTGAGCAGCGGCGTGTCCCTTTTCTGACGGTTCCTCGGAGCGGCCCGTGACCCCGTTGCCCGGCGCGTCGTTGCACGGTCGGCGTAGTGCCGGGAGGTAGGGGAGGAGGCTCCGGGTCGGCCGTACGGGTGGACCGGGTCCCTCCGGGTGACGGGCCGTCCTCCGGGCGGGTGAGCCGGGGGCCGCGGCCGCTCCGGGAGGAACGTGCGCGAGGGGCACTCGGCGGGCGGTGATCGGGAGTAGCATCCGGATCAGGCGAACGTGGTCCGGATCACACTTGAGGGAGCAGGGTCCATGGCGTACACGACCGATGAGACGCTCACCGTCCTCGTCTACAGCGACGACCGCAACACCCGCGAGCAGGTGCTGACGGCGCTCGGCCGCCGGCCCGCCGAGGATCTTCCGGAGCTGTCCTACCTGGAGTGCGCGACCACCCCCGCGGTGCTCAAGGCACTGGAGAAGGGCGGCGTGGACCTCTGCGTGCTGGACGGCGAGGCCGTTCCGGCCGGCGGGCTGGGGCTCGGGCGCCAGCTGAAGGACGAGATCTACGGCTGCCCGCCGGTGCTGGTGCTGATCGGCCGGCCGCAGGACTCCTGGCTCGCCGCCTGGAGCCGGGCGGACGCCGCGATCTCCCGCCCGGTGGACCCGGTGGCGCTGGCCGGGGCGGTCGCCACCCTGCTGCGGGCCCGGCTGGCGAAGCGGGCCCCGGCCGCCCGCTGAGCGGTGCCGTCTCACTACTGGAGAAGACAGGCCCCAGGCGCGCCGCCGCTCGATAGGCTGGCTCCATCCGTACGGACGTCCCCCCGGAGCGGGGGAACCGACAACAGCTGGAGTCAGCCATGGTGAACGTGAACCCTGCGAACGGCGGTAGCGACCCCGCGCAGGTGGTCCGCTCCTGGCCGGACCTCCTGGCGGCGCTGTTGAAGGGGGAGGACCTCGACCGGGAGTCCACCGCGTGGGCGATGGACCGGATCATGAGCGGCGAGGCGTCCCCCGTCCAGGTGGCCGGGTTCATGATCGCGCTGCGGGCCAAGGGCGAGTCGGTCGACGAGGTCACCGGCCTGGTCGACGCGATGTACGAGCACGCCGAGCCGCTGGAGATCCCCGGTCCGGCGGTGGACATCGTCGGCACCGGCGGCGACCGGGCGAAGACCGTCAACATCTCCACCATGTCGGCGATCGTCGCGGCGGCCGCCGGCGCCAAGGTCGTCAAGCACGGCAACCGCTCGGCCTCCTCCACCAGCGGCTCCTCGGACGTGCTGGAGAAGCTCGGGGTGGCGCTGGACCTGTCCGCCCGGCGGGTGGCCGAGGTGGCCGAGGAGGTCGGCCTCACCTTCTGCTTCGCGGCGAAGTTCCACCCCTCGATGCGGCACGCCAGCACCGCGCGGCGCGACCTCGGGGTGCCGACCGCCTTCAACATCCTCGGCCCGCTGACCAACCCGGCCAAGGTCACCGCGCACGCCATCGGCTGTTTCGACACCCGGCTGGCCGGGCTGATCGCCGGGGTGCTCGCCCGGCGCGGCTCGACGGCGCTGGTCTTCCGCGGCGACGACGGGCTGGACGAACTGACCATCACCACCACCTCGCAGGTGTGGGTGGTGCAGGACGGGGTGGTCACCGAGACCACCTTCGACCCGCGGGACGTCGGCATCGAGCTGGTCGGCATCGAGGCGCTGCGCGGGGCGGACGCCTCCTACAACGCCGAGGTCGCGCGCCGGCTGCTGGCGGGCGAGCGCGGGCCGGTGCGGGACGCCGTCCTGCTGAACACGGCGGCGGCGCTGGTCGCCCTCGACCTGGGCGACGCGCCGCTGGCCGAGCAGCTCGCGGCGGGCATGGCGCGGGCCGAGGCGGCCATCGACTCCGGCGCGGCGCAGGACCTGCTGCGGCGCTGGTCGGAGGCCACCAGCCGGATCTGAAGCGGTAGTTGGGAGCCCGTGCCGGTCCGCCGGCGCGGGCTCTCGGGCTGTCCGGATGGTGGATGTCCGTTTGACCGCCCGATGGACGGGACCTAGAGTCATCGCCAGGTCATGAGTGACAGCGCGAAGCCCCAGCTTGCTGTCCGGCAACCCTCCGTCCGTGGCGGGGTGCCCTGGGTGAGGACCGGGTCGCCACGGCAAACCGTCCGTGCGACAAGCGCGGACACCCGACGACCAGCACTCTCGGGGTCCCTGTACCCCGAAGGAGTGCACCCCCATGTCTGTCGCCACCGAGATCCGCACCCCCCTCGCCCCGCTCGCCGTCCTCGGCGCCGACGTCCGGGTCCCGCTCGCCAGCGGTGCCAAGGTCGGCTACGCGGCGCTCGACTACGCGGCCAGCGCGCCCGCGCTGCAGCGGGTCTGGGACGACGTCGCCGCCTACGCGCCGTACTACGGCAGCGTGCACCGCGGGGCCGGGTACCTCTCGCAGCTGTCCACCGACCTGTTCGAGCAGAGCCGCCGCACCGTCGCCGAGTTCCTCGACCTGCGCGAGGGCGACCAGGTGGTCTTCACCCGGGCCACCACCGACTCGCTCAACCTGCTGGCCGCCGCCGTCCCGGCCGGCACCCGGGTGTTCGCCTTCGAGACCGAGCACCACGCCTCGTTGCTGCCCTGGGCGCACGCCGGACTGGACGTCACCTACCTGCGGGCACCGCGCTCGCGGGCCGAGGCGGTGGCCGCCCTGGAGGCCGCGCTCGCCGAGGCGCCGGAGGGCCCCAAGCTGCTCTGCGTCACCGGCGCCTCCAACGTGACCGGCGAGCTGTGGCCGATCGCCGAGCTGACCGGGGCCGCGCACCGGCACGGCGCCCGGGTGGTGCTGGACGCCGCCCAGCTGGCCCCGCACCACCGGGTCTCGGTGCGCGAGCTGGACGTCGACTGGATCGCCTTCTCCGGCCACAAGATCTACGCGCCGTTCGGCGCCGGGGTGCTGGCCGGCCGCGCGGACTGGCTGGACGCCGCCGAGCCGTACCTGGCCGGCGGCGGGGCGACCCGGACGGTCGCCCGGGAGACGGACGGCTCGGTGGCCGTGCAGTGGCACACCGGCCCGGCCCGGCACGAGGCCGGCTCGCCGAACGTGATCGGCGCCTACGCGATCGCCTCGGCCTGCCGGGCGCTGAGCGAGGCCGGCTTCGACGCGCTGGAGGCCCGGGAGCGGCAGCTGGTCGACCGGCTGACGGCGGGGCTCGCCGGGATCCCGCAGGTCAAGGTGCTGAACCTGTTCGGCGCCGGTTCCGCGCGGGTGGGCGTGCTGTCCTTCGTCGTCCAGGGCTGGAACAGCTCGCACTTCTCGGCCGCGCTGTCCGCCGAGTACGGCATCGGGGTGCGCGACGGCCTCTTCTGCGCCCACCCGCTGGTGCGCACCCTGCTCGGGGACGAGGATGTCGCACCGTCCGAGTGCGGTGCCCCGGAGCCCTCGCTGCCCGGCGAGCGCAGCCTGAACGCGATCCGGGTGAGCTTCGGCGCCGGCACGCCGGACGAGCACATCGACCGCTTCCTGACCGCCGTCCGCGAGCTGGTCACGGACGGTGCGGCCTGGAACTACCGCAACGAGGGCGGGCGTTGCGTCGCCGACAGCCGTCGGGAGGGCTGACGCCCGGGCGTCGCGCTACTCGTCCAGGCCGAGCGCGAAGGCGGCTTCCAGGTCGTGCTGGGAGTAGGTGCGGAAGGCGATCTGGGTCTCGGTGTGGGCCACGCCCGGGACCTTGTTGAGCCGGCCCGGGATGACGTCGGCCAGGTCGTCGTGACGGCGCACCCGGACCATCGCCACCAGGTCGTAGCCGCCGGTCACCGAGTACACCTCACTGACGCCCTCGATGGCGGCGATGGCCTCGGCGATCTCCGGGATGCGGTCGACACTGGTCTTGATCAGGACGATGGCGGTGATCACTTTTCGGGCTCCTTTGTGGGGTGCCGCCAGCGTATCGGGCGTCAGGCCGGGCGTCGCGAGGGGTGGCGGACGACGGTGCAGCCGAACAGGAAGCCGGCCGAGAAGCCGATCACGTGGACCAGGTAGGCCACCCCCGGGCCCGCCGAGTGCACCGACCACCACTGGAGCGCGAACCAGAGGCCGAGCACCAGCCAGGCCGGGAAGCGCAGCGGCAGGAAGAACAGCAGCGGGACGAGCGTCGTCACCCGCGAGCGCGGGTGGAAGCGCAGGTAGGCGCCCAGGACGGCGGAGATCGCGCCGGAGGCTCCGATGAGCACCCGGGTGGAATCCGGCGAGTGCGCCTCGGCGAGCGCGAAGCCGTACGTGGCCAGGCTGCCGGCGGCCAGGTAGAAGAGGGCGTACCTGGCCCGGCCGAGCCGCCGTTCGACGGTGGGGCCGAAGACGTGGAGGAAGAGCAGGTTGCCCAGCAGGTGCAGCCAGCCGGCGTGCAGGAAGAGGCCGGTGAGGACGGACAGCGCCGGGTGCTTGCCCGGGGTCGGGGCGGCCGGGCAGCCCGGGACGGGGTCGGGGGCCTCGGCCAGCTGTCCGGCGGTCAGCGGCCGTCCGGCCAGCAGCTCGGCCGGGACGGCGCCCCAGCGCTGCTCGTACCGCTGCTCCGCGCAGACCCGGGCCTGCCCGGTGCCGTACAGCGGGTTGAGCCCGGCGGCCGGGCCGAGCAGGAACACCAGGGTGTTGACCGCGATCAGGGCGTAGGTGACCGCCGGGGCGGGCACCTGCGGCCGGCCGCCCCGCGCGGCAGTGTGGTCGGGGGCCGCGAGCGCCATGCGGCCAAGCATCCCTCCGGGCGCCGCAGGTGACACGGCGGTTTACGGCAGGTGGACTAGCCCTGGTATTCCGCTGACCGGTGGTCGCGGCGGTTGCCCCAGGCAATAGGCTTGGGGCGGGCATTCCCGCCTCCCGCCGCCGACGCCGGGGCTCCGGGGGGAGCGCCTGGCCCACACAGGGACCACCCGAGAGGACCCCCGATGACCGTCCCCGCCCTGACCGCCGAGACGCGCTGGCGCTGCACCCTGTGCGGCAACCTGACCCGCTTCGACGTGACCCGCACCGCCCGGGTGACCGAGTTCCTGCACTTCGACCTGGCCGGCGACTCCAAGGTCGAGGAGACCGAGGTGCTCAGCGAGACCGTCGAGTCGGTGCGCTGCCGCTGGTGCAACGCGGTGGACCAGGTCGAGCTGGTGGCCCGTCCGGGGGCCGAGGACGCCGAGGCCCCGACCGGCCAGGGCTGACCCCGCCGGTGCGGCGGGCGGTGCGCGGCGCGCCCGTCCGCCGCACGGGACAATCGATACGCAGACAAGACGCACGGGGCGTGACGACTGGGGGAAGTCGCGGCCGTACCCCGCTGAACCAGGATCGGAGCCGAGGACGTGGTGGACGCAGCGAAGGAGCCCGGCGAAGCGCAGGGACTTCGGCCCGCTGCGCAGGCGCCGGAGGCCGGGACGGACCCGGCGGGGAGCGCCGGCCCGGGAGCGGTCGAGGCGTCGGCCGCACCGTCCGACCCCTCCTCCGACGCCGAGGGGTCCGCACCTGAGCGCGCCGTGGAGAAGCTGGACCGGCCGCTGCCCGAAGGGGTGCGCCGGCGCGTGGTCGGGCTGGCCTCGGACGCGCTGGGAGGGCTGCCGCCGGGCGAGCTCCCGCAGAGCCTGCGCCAGTACGTCAAGTTCACCCCCGCGCGGCGGGCCAAGTACGCGGCCACCGCGCTGGCGGCGGCGCTGGAGGCCGAGCCGGCCTTCCGGGTGCGGATAGCGGAGCGGCTGCGGCTGGGGCAGCCCGACCTGGTGCGGGCGCTGGAGTCGGGCAGCGTCCCGGGCGCCGCCGATCCGATGGATGTCGCGGCCGCCGCCTACCTGGTGCGCTCGACGGGCTGGAGCCGGCTGGTCGCCGAGGCGGGCGAGGAGGCCGAGCGGGCCGGCGCCGAGGACGCGGCCGCGGAGGCGACCCGGCTGGTGGAGAAGCTCCAGTCGGAGCTGGCCGAGGTCCGGGCCGCCGCCCGGGCGGACCTGGAGCGGCAGCGCACGGAGTCGGAGAGCGTCCGGCGGGAGGCCGAGTCGCTGCGCAAGAAGGTGCGTTCGCTGGAGAGCGACACCCGCCGCGCGCAGGCCGAGACGCGCCGGGTGGCCGGCGAGCTGGAGGCGCTGAAGGCCCAGGGCGCGGCCGAGCGCGGCGCGGCCGAGGTCGAGGCGCGGCGGCTCAGGCACCGGGTCTCCGAGCTGGAGACGGCCGCCGAGCAGGGCCGCCGGTCGGCCCGTGAGGGGCGCAGCGTCGAGGACATGCGGCTGCGGCTGCTGCTGGACACCGTCCTGCAGTCGGCGCAGGGCCTGCAGCGGGAGCTGGCGCTGCCGGTCTCGCAGATCCGCCCGGCGGACCTGGTGGAGGCGGTGGTGCCGGGGGCGGCCTCGCCGCACGACGTGGCGCGGCGCGGGCTGGCCGAGGACGATCCGGCGCTGCTGGACCAGCTGCTGGCGATCCCGCAGGTGCACCTGGTGGTGGACGGCTACAACGTGACCAAGACCGGCTATCCGGCGCTGCCGCTGGAGCAGCAGCGGATCCGGCTGCTGGGCGGGCTGGCGATGCTGGCCCAGCGCACGCAGGCGGAGGTCACCTGTGTGTTCGACGGGCAGGACCTGGACGTGCCGGTGATGATGGCGCCGCCGCGCGGGGTGCGGGTACGGTTCAGTCGGACCGGGGAGACGGCGGACGAGCTGATCCGCCGTCTGGTGCGGGCCGAGCCGCAGGGCCGTCCGGTGGTGGTCGTGTCCACCGACCGGGAGGTCGCGGAGGGCGTGCGGAAGGCGGGCGCGCGCCCGGTGGCCTCGGTGCTGCTGCTGAACCGGCTGGCCCGGCCCTGAGGGTCGGCCGGGTGGAATGACGCCTGCTCAGAGGCGGTTCGGCGGCATTGTGCGGGTCCGGTGAAGCCGGTGGGGGAAACCGGGTTCACGCCTTCGGGGAGTAGCAAAACGGATAGATCTTCACTAGGGTCTGGCGTCAAACCTATATTCCGGAATGTCATCCGATCGGGTGAGTCCGTTGGAAGAAGGAGCCGGTCCCTTGGCATCCCACCGCCGTCCCAAGCAGCCGAGCCGCGCGCGGGTCTCCGTGCTCACCGCGGCCGCTGCGACCGCGGTCGCCCTCTCCGCCCAGGTGGCCGCGCACGCCGCGCCGCAGCCGAACAAGACCGACGTCAAGGCGCAGATCGACCAGCTCCAGGAGGAGCAGGAGCAGGCGGCGGAGAAGTACAACGGCGCCAAGGAGCGGGCGGACCAGCTGCGCAAGCAGGCCGACCAGCTCCAGGACCAGGTGGCCCGCGGCCAGGAGCAGATGACCCAGCTGCAGGTCGGCCTGGCCGAGGTGGCGGGGGACCAGTACCGCTCCGGCGGCATCGACCCGTCCGTCCAGCTGATGCTCTCCTCCGACCCGTCCGGCTACCTGGACAAGGCCTCCACCGTCCAGCAGGCCAGCACCACGCAGGCCGAGGCGCTCAAGTCGCTGCTGGACCAGCAGCGCCGGCTGGACCAGGAGAAGACCGAGGCCGCCACCGTGCTGGCCTCGCTCGACACCACCACCAAGGACCTGAACCAGTCCAAGGCGGACGTCAACACCAAGCTGAAGGCCGCCCAGGACCTGCTGAACTCGCTCAGCAGCGCCGACCGCAACGCGCTGAAGGCCCAGCAGGCGCAGGACGACCGCGCCTCGCGCGGCAGCGACCGGGTCGACCTGGGCAACCTGCCGCCGGCCAGCGGCTACGCGGCCACGGCCGTGGCCAAGGCGATGAGCAAGCAGGGCTCGCCGTACGTGTGGGGCGCCACCGGGCAGAACACCTTCGACTGCTCGGGCCTGATGGTCTGGGCGTACGGCCAGGCGGGCGTCTCGCTGCCGCGCACCTCGCAGGAGCAGGGCCACTACGGCACCGCGGTGACGCTGGCCACGGCCCAGCCGGGCGACCTGGTGGTCTACGGCGGCGACATGCACCACGTCGGGATGTACATCGGCAACGGCATGGTGGTCCACGCGCCGCACACCGGTGACGTGGTGAAGGTGATGAAGGCCGACGCGATGCCGATCAACACCATCCGCCGGGTCTGACGGCCCGACACGCCGCAGGGGCCGACCGGTCCTGTGATCCGCGCCACCCTCCGCCCTGGGGGGTGGTGTTCGGGTTTTCGAGTGTTTCGCGACCACTTCGTGAGACCTGATCAGCCTTGCGTAGGACCGTGGTCACGATCGGTCATTTTCACAAAAGAACTTGGGTAATCTTCCGTCTTTTTTCTGACAAGGATTTGAACCGATCACGGTTCAGTTACTAGGGTCGTGGTCCGAGCCACCGCACAGTCGATCACCCAGCCTGGGTGGCGGCGGTGGTTACCGCCGAGTTCGTGAGGCAGCGGGGCAGGTCGAAGCGACTGCCCGACAGGGGAGCCCAGCAGTCGGGGGCGCTGCGCAGCGGAGCCGGGGAACCACGTTCCTCCGGGGTGAATCGGCGCCAGGTCGGCCGTCTCGACGGCCGTGAGGCGTCGTAGGGCATGCTTCCGGCCCGAACCCGTCAGCTCACCCGGTAGGCGGACGTAGGAAGAAGGAGTCCGCCTTCGTGGCGTCCCATCGTCGTCCCAAGCCAGCAGGCCGCGCCCGCGTCTCCATCATGACCGGCGTCGCCGCCGCTGCCGTCGCCCTCTCCGCGCAGTCCGGCGCCCACGCCGACCCGCAGCCGACCAAGGACCAGGTCAAGGAGCAGGTCGACCAGCTCAACGAGCAGGCCGAGGTGGCGACCGAGCAGTACAACGCCGCCCAGGAGAAGCAGCAGACCCTGGAGAAGCAGGTCTCCGGACTGCAGGACCAGGTGGCCCGGCAGCAGTCCCAGGTGACCGACCTCCAGGGCGGCCTCGCCGAGATCGCCGGGGAGCAGTACCGCAACGGCGGCATATCCCCGACCGTCCAGCTGATGTTCTCGTCCAGCCCGGACAGCTTCCTCAACCAGGCCGGTGCGCTCAACCAGGCCGGTGACACCCAGAAGAACCAGCTGAAGCAGCTCCAGGAGCAGCAGCGCAAGCTCGACCAGGACCGCACCGAGGCCCAGGGCAAGCTCGCCGAGCTGGAGGCCACCACCCAGCAGCTCAAGGCCTCCAAGGACGACGTCCAGACGAAGCTCAAGGCCGCGCAGGACCTGCTCAACACCCTGACCGAGCAGGAGCGCCAGGCGCTGCGCGCGGCCGAGGAGAAGGCCGCCGCCGACGCCAAGGCCCAGGCCGACGCCGCGAAGGCCCAGCAGCAGGCCGCCGACCGCGCCTCGCGCGACAACAGCCGCACCGACCTGTCCGGCGGCTCCTCCGCGGCCGCCGCCAAGCCGGCCGCCCCCGCCCCCGTCGCCCCGGGCAGCTCGCGCGGCGCGGCCGCGCTGTCCGCCGCCGCCTCCAAGGTCGGCAGCCCGTACGTGTGGGGCGCCAGCGGCCCGAGCTCGTTCGACTGCTCCGGCCTGATGGTCTGGGCGTTCAACCAGGTCGGCGTCTCGCTCCCGCGCACCTCGCAGGAGCAGGCCCACGCCGGGACCCGGATCGGCACCGACCTGTCCCAGGCCCAGCCCGGCGACGTGCTGATCTTCTACGGGGACGCCCACCACGTCGGCATCTACGCCGGCAACGGCCAGGTGCTGCACGCGCCCAAGCCGGGCGCCTCGGTCCGCTACGAGGCCGTCAGCAACATGCCGCTGTCCGCCATCGTGCGGGTCTGACCCCACGCGGTACTTCCAGGCCCGGCCTTCCACCACGGAAGGCCGGGCCTGCGGCTTTGTCGGCGGATCGGGCTGATGTCCGATTACGGGTCAAATATTCGGGTCCGGAAGGGTTTGGACTCGCTTGCCCGGACTCGCTAACGTCTGCCACCGGACTCCCGCTCGACGGCCGCCCGCAGTGCGGCGGCGGTGGGTCCGCACCGCAGGATTGGAGCCGCTGCCGCCATGCCCGTGCACCGCCGTTCCCAACTGCTCGCCCGTGCGCTGGTGCTGACGGCGGCCGCGACCACCGCGCTGGGCGTCGCGACCGGGGGAAGCGCCCAGGCCGCCCCCGGCAGCCCCGACCCGGGCGACCGCAAGGACGTCAAGGCCCAGGTGGAACAGCTCTACGACGAGGCCGAGCAGGCGTCGGAGAAGTTCAACGCGGCGCAGGAGGCGCAGCACCGGCTCCAGGGCGAGACCACGATCCTCCAGGGCGAGATCGCCCTCGCGCAGGACCAGCTCAACCAGCTGCGCGGCGACCTGGCGACGGTGGCCGGGGCCGAGTACCGCGACGGCGGCATGACCCAGACCGCCCAGCTGATGCTGTCCCCCGACCCGGAGGGCTACCTCGCCCGCGCCCGCACCATGGGCCAGGCCTCGGAACGCCAGCAGGAGACGCTGCACGAGTTGGTCACCCGCCAGCGCCGGCTCGACCAGCGGCGCACCGAGACGGCCGGCAAGCTCGCCGAACTCGACCAGGCCCGCCACGCGCTCGCCGACAACAAGCAGCAGATCCAGCAGCGGCTGGCCAAGGCACAGAAGCTGCTCAACGGCCTGGGCGTCACCGAGCGGACCAGGATGGCCGCCCAGGACGCCCGGGACGCCGAGCAGCGGGCCACCCGCGGCACCGACCGGCTCGACCTGGGCACCGCCCCGCCCGCCTCCGAGCGCGGGGCGGCCGCGCTGGCCGCGGCGGTGCGGATGATCGGCTCGCCGTACGTCTACGGGGCCACCGGGCCCCGCGCGTTCGACTGCTCGGGTCTGATGTACTACAGCTGGCGGCAGGCCGGAGTGACCCTGCCGCGCACCTCGCAGGCCCAGGCGTCCGCCGGGCAGCGGGTCAACCTCTCCGAAGCGCGACCGGGAGACCTGGTGATCTTCTACCGGGACATGCACCACGTCGGCATGTACGCCGGCGGCGGGGTGATCGTGCACGCCCCGTACCCGGGCGCCAAGGTCCGCTACGAGAGCGTCAACGCCATGCCGGTGTCCGGGGTGGTCCGGCTCTGAGCACGCCGCCGCCGGGCCCCGCCGACCACGGCCCGGTCCACATACCCGGCCGGGCGCTGTCCCGCCGCGGCGCGCTGCTGCTCGCGGCCGGCGGGCTGGCCCAGCTGTCGCTGCCGCCGGCCGCCCCCGCCGCCCCGGCCCGGCCGGCCGCCGACCGGACCGCCGAGGCGGCCGCGGTGCTGGCGGAGCGGGCGCGCTCGCTGCCCGCCCGGTCGGGACTGCCGGTGGCCGAGGCGGTGTACCGCAACCTGGTGCTCGCGGCGGGCGGCGGGCCGGACCGGCTGACCGCCGCGGCCGACCTGGCGGTGCGGATCGCCGGGTACGACGAGTACCCCGTGGTGTACCCGCGCCGGATCGGGCTGGCCCGGGCCGCGGACGGCTGGCGGGTCGAGAGCGAGGAGAGCGCGAGCGGGCCGCCGGCCCTCTGGGACCTCGGACCGACCCGGTCGGCGCCGGGCGCGCACTGCCTGGTGCTCGCCCTCGCGGACGGGCCCGACCCGGCCGGACTGGCCCTGGTGGGGGACCGCGCGGTGCCCGCCGTCGAGGCGGTCTGGGGCACCGCCTGGCCCGGCCGGCTGCTGCTCGAACTGGCCGCCACCGAAGAGCAGTTCGCCCGGCTGCTGGAGGGCGACCCGGCCGGCTGGGCGGGCATGGCGGCGGTCACCGTGGCCGCCCCCGGCGCGCCCCGGCACACCCCGGCGGACCGGGTGCTGGTCAACCCCGAGGCGTACGGGCGGCTCAGCGGCTTCGGCCGGCAGGTGGTCGTCACGCACGAGGCCACCCATGTCGCGACCCGGGCCGACACCCGGGCCTGGACGCCGCTGTGGCTCTCCGAGGGCGTCGCCGACTGGACCGCCTACCGCGACTCCGGCCGCACCCCGCGGCAGATCGCCCCCGAGCTGGCCCGCGACGTCGCCGCCGGGCGGCTGCCCGCCGCACTGCCCGCCGACCGGGACTTCGCGGCCGGCGCCACCGGCATCGCCCAGGCCTACGAGCAGTCCTGGCTGGCCTGCGAGCTGATCGCCCGCAGCTACGGGCCGCAGCGGCTGGTGGCCTTCTACCGGGCCGTCGGCGCGGCCGACGGGCAGGGCGAGGACCGGGAGCGGCGGACGGACCGGCTGCTGCGCGGCGAACTGGGCATCGGCCTGGACGGATTCACCCGGCTCTGGCTGGACGAGGTCGCGGCGCTGAAGGACTGACCGCGCCCCCGCCCCCGCGAGGACCGCTCAGCGCCGCTGCTCGGCCGGCGCGCCCGGGCGGTCGATCCCGTCCAGCAGGTCCTGCTCGTACGCGATGCCCGGGCGCACCGGGTAGCCCGAGGACGGCAGCGCGGCGGGCTCGCGGTCCAGCACCAGGGTCGCCGGCAGCGGCGCCTCGCCGCGGGTGGAGCGCCACAGCCGGACGCAGGCCAGCACGGTGGCGGCCACCAGCAGCAGGTTGCGCAGGGCCAGGACGGTCACCGCGACCGGCTCACTGGCCAGGACCTGGGTGAACATCGTCGGGAACTCGACCAGTGTCAGTGGGCAGGCGATCAGGATCAGCAGCGCCACCGGCCGCTGGCTGGTGCCGCGCACGGTCAGGCAGACCGCCGCGACGCCGACCAGCCAGACCAGGTACTGCGGGCTGATCACCCGGCTGGTCACCACGAAGATCAGCAGCGCGCACAGCGCGGCGTCGTACATGGTGGCCGCGTTGCGGCGCTTGGAGGTGAAGCGCCACAGCAGCAGCCAGAGGAATCCCAGCACGGTGCCGGCCATCATCACCTTGCTGATCACCGGGACCCACGGCCCGAGCATCTCCGGCGAGCCGTAGTTCATGGTGACCTTGCCGTCCCAGGCCCCGGCGAGCCGGGCGAAGTGCAGCGGCAGCGCGCCGACCGACTCCACCTCGATGCCGCGGTCCTTCTGGAAGGCCAGGAAGTCGAAGGCGCCGTTCATCCCGGCGGCGAGCAGGAAGCCGATCGAGACGGCGGTCGCCCCCGCCAGCGTCCAGGAGCGGCGGGTACGGCGGCCGGACGGGGTGCCGATCAGGCCGAGCAGCGGCCAGACCTTGACGATGCCGCCCAGGCCCAGCAGCAGCCCGCCGACGGCCGGGCGGCGGATCAGCGCCAGCAGGCCGGCCAAGGCGACGGCGGTGACGACGAGGTCGAAGCGGTTGTAGATCATCGGGCCGAGCAGCGGGACGCCCACCACCCACATCCAGGCGCCGCTCAGCGCCCGGCCCCGGCGCAGGCCGGTCCGCACCAGCAGGGCGGCCGCGGCGGCGTCGGCGATCCCGCAGATGACCCAGAAGGAGACCAGGTACGACCAGGGCAGCAGGCCCGGCAGCAGGATCACCAGGGCGGCGCCCGGCGGGTACTGCCAGGTCACGTCGTCGAACGGGAAGGTGCCGGTCTGCAGCACGCCGTACCAGGCGTGGTAGATCATCCACACGTCGGCCGTGACGTCACCGCCCGGCGACTTCAGTACACCGGTGATCAGCAGCACCAGCACGGTGCGGGTGGCCACCCAGGTCGCGCCGAGCGCGGCGAGCGCCCCGAGCGGGCGGCCGAGGCGGCCGCGCGGAGAACCGGGCTCGGTGGCCGGGGCCAATTCCACTGCTCTCCCTCGTTCGTTCGTCTCGGACGTCCCCACCGGAGGCGTCGTACCGACGGACGCCCGGGCCGCGCGCCGGACGGCGGCCTAGGTACTAGGACTGACCCGGGGGTCAAACGGTTGCCGTGCGCGGTTCCGTTCCCGGCGGGTGATGGTGTTGACCTATCGTACGGATCACCCAGCGGTACACCGCGCACCCCCCGACCGAGCGAGCCATGGCCTGATGCACAGAACCTTGATCGTCACCAATGACTTCCCGCCCCGCCCGGGAGGCATCCAGGCCTTCGTGCACAACATGGCCGTCCGTCAGCCCGCTGGAAGCATCGTGGTGTACGCCTCGACCTGGCGGGACGGCAGCGAGGTGCGGCGCTTCGACGCCGAGCAGCCGTTCCCGGTGATCCGGGACCGGACGAAGGTGATGGTTCCCACACCCCGGGTCACCCGGCGGGCCGCCGAGATCCTGCGCGCCGAGAAGTGCGACTCGGTCTGGTTCGGCGCGGCCGCCCCGCTCGGCCTGATGGCGCCCGCGCTGCGCCGGGCCGGGGCCGGACGGCTGCTCGGCATGACCCACGGCCACGAGGCCGCCTGGGCCCAGCTGCCGGTCTCCCGGCAGCTGCTGCGCCGGATCGGCACCGGCACCGACGTGCTGACCTACCTGGGCGAGTACACCCGCTCCCGGATCGCCGCCGCGGTCGGACCGCAGGCCGCGGCCCGGATGGTGCAGCTGCCTCCGGGCGTGGACGAGACGACCTTCCACCCGGGCTCCGGCGGCGCCGAGGTCCGCCGCCGGCTCGGGCTGGCGGACCGGCCGGTGGTGGTCTGCGTCTCCCGGCTGGTGCCGCGCAAGGGCCAGGACACCCTGATCGAGGCGATGCCGCAGATCCTGGCCGACGTGCCGGACGCGGTGCTGCTGATCGTCGGCGGTGGCCCGTACCGGGCGGACCTGGAGAAGCTCGCGGACGCCACCGGCGTACGGGACTCGGTGCGCTTCACCGGCTCGGTGCCGTGGGAGGAGCTGCCCGCCCACTACGGGGCCGGGGACGTCTTCGCGATGCCCTGCCGGACCCGACGCGGGGGCCTGGACGTCGAGGGCCTGGGCATTGTCTACCTGGAGGCCTCCGCCACCGGCCTGCCGGTGGTCGCCGGGGACTCCGGGGGCGCCCCGGACGCGGTGTTGGAGGGCGAGACCGGCTACGTGGTGCCCGGCGGCTCGGCCTCCGCGTCGGCGGAGCGGATCGTCCGGCTGCTGCGCGACGAGGAGCTGCGGCGGCGGATGGGCGAGGCCGGACGGCGCTGGGTGGAGCGCTCCTGGCGCTGGGACCTGCTGGCCGGGCGGCTGACCTCGCTGCTGGCGGGCTAGGAGCGCCCCTGGGACGGCGTGGGGCCGTCTCCACCGCGTGGGGCCCGTCTCCTCGGGAAGGAGACGGGCCCCACGCCGTATACCGGCTACTTCTTGTACAGGGCCTCGATGTCGGCCGCGTACTCCTTCAGGACGACGTTGCGCTTGAGCTTCAGCGAGGGCGTCAGGTGGCCGCTCTCCTCGGAGAACTCGGTGTCCAGCAGGCGGAACTTCTTGACCGCCTCGGCGTGCGAGACGGCCGCGTTGCCGTCGTCCACGGCGGACTGCAGGGCGGCCAGCAGCTCCGGGTCCTGGGCGAGCTCGGCGACCGTGGCGGTGGCCGGCTTGCCGTTGAGCTCCTTCCACTTCGGGAAGAAGTCCGGGTCGACGGTGATCAGGCAGGCGATGAAGGGCTTGCGGTCGCCGACCACCATGACCTCGCCGACCAGGGCGTGGGCCCGGATCCGGTCCTCGATCACGGCCGGGGCGACGTTCTTGCCGCCGGCCGTGACGATGATCTCCTTCTTGCGGCCGGTGATGGTCAGGTAGCCCTCGGAGTCCAGCGAACCGAGGTCGCCGGTGGCCATCCAGCCGTCCTTGAGGGTGTCGGCGGTGGCCTGCGGGTTGTTCCAGTAGCCGGTGAACACGTGCGGGCCCTTGAAGAAGACCTCGCCGTCCTCGGCGATCCGGACCGAGGCGCCGGGCACCGGCTGGCCGACCGTACCGATCTTCGGCTTGTCCCACGGGTTGAAGGCGGTGGCCGCGCAGGTCTCCGTCAGGCCGTAGCCCTCCAGGACGGTGAAGCCGATGCCCCGGTAGAAGTGGCCCAGCCGCTCGCCCAGCGGGGCGCCGCCGGAGATGGCGTGGGTGGCCCGGCCGCCGAGCGCGGCGCGCAGCTTGCTGTAGACCAGCTTGTCGAAGACCGCGTGCTTGAGCCGCAGGACCAGGCCCGCGCCGCCGGCGTCCAGCGCCCGGCTGTAGGCGATGGCGGTCTCGGCGGCCTTGTCGAAGATCTTGCCCTTGCCGTCGGCCTGGGCCTTGGCGCGGGCGGTGTTGTAGACCTTCTCGAAGACTCTGGGCACGCCCAGGATCAGGGTCGGCTTGAACGCGGCCAGCTCGGCGGTGACGTCCTTGATGTCCGAGACGTGGCCCAGCTTGATCGGGGCCATCGCCGGGGCGATCTCGGCGATCCGGCCGAGCACGTGCGCCAGCGGCAGGAAGAGCAGGACGGAGCTCTCACCGGTGCGGAACAGCGGGGCCAGGCGCTCGACCACGTTCCCGCACTCGGCCATGAAGTTGCCGTGCGTCAGCTGACAGCCCTTCGGGCGGCCGGTGGTGCCCGAGGTGTAGACGATGGTCGCGATCGAGTCGGAGTCGGCGGTCGCGCGGTACTCGGCGACGGTCCCGTCGGCGACCTCGCGGCCGGCCTCGGCCAGCGCGGCGATCGCACCCTGCTCGATCTGCCAGGTGTGCTTCAACTCCGGGAGCCGGCCCCGGACCTCCTCGACCACCGCGCGGTGCTGGTCCGTCTCGGTCAGGACGGCGACCGCGCCGGAGTCGCCGAGGATCCACTCCACCTGCTCGGGGGAGGAGGTCTCGTACACCGGCACCGTGACGGCACCGGCCGACCAGATCGCGAAGTCCAGCAGCGTCCACTCGTAGCGGGTCCGGGACATGATGCCCACCCGGTCGCCCGGGCGGATGCCGGCGGCGATCAGGCCCTTGGCGGCGGCGAGCACCTCGACCAGGAACTGGGCGGCGGTCAACTCCTGCCACTGGCCGTCCACCTTGCGGCTGAGGACCACGACGTCCGGGTGCCGCTCGGCGTTCTGGTGCACGAGGTCGGAGAGGTTACCGCCGCTCGGTACCTGGTAGAGGGCCGGAAGGCTGAAGTCGAGCAAGACTGCTCCTCGTTCGCGACGCTGCGGGACGGCAGGACGTTACTGCCCGGTAGGCAGCTTCGACCAGAGGGGTCGGCCCCGGTGTTCGAAGTGTCACACCCGGCCGGGTCCGACCAGGCCGTGACCGGGTCGTTCGAATGGCACCCTACGGCAGCGGTGTGGTGACCGGCCGGTAGCATGCGCTGTTGCTCGCCCGCTCGCCTCCGGGGCGCTTCTCGTCCGGTGCCGACGGTCGGCGCTCCCTCGCTCCTTCGTCGCTCCCTCGCGCTCTCCCTTTCGGTGCCGGCGCGCCCCTTCGGCTCGGGGCTGCGGCCCGCCCGCTCGCCTCCGGGGTTCCGATCCGGTGTTGACGGGTGCCGCCCGCGCCGTCGGGTCGATCGCCGGTCGCGATAGCCTGCTCCGGGCGGACCGGGCCGAGCGCGCCCCGGCCGGACCGGCAGGCAGAGGGACGACGCGGAGGGCCATTCCATGGCGGAGCACACCAGGTCGAGCATCACCATCGACGCCACCCCGGCCACGGTCATGGCCGTGATCGCCGACTTCGCCGCCTACCCGGCGTGGACCGGGGAGGTCAAGGAGATCGAGACCCTGGAGACGGGCGAGGACGGCCGCGCCACCCAGGTCCGACTGCTGCTGGACGCCGGCGCGATCCGCGACGACCACGTCCTCGCCTACACCTGGGACGGCGACCGCGAGGTCCGCTGGACCCTCGTCCGCAGCCAGATGCTCCGCTCGCTGGACGGCTCGTACACCCTCGCCCCGCTCTCCGGCGGCCGCACCGAGGTGACCTACCAGCTCGCCGTGGACGTCAAGATCCCGATGCTCGGCATGATCAAGCGCAAGGCCGAGAAGGTCATCATCGACCGCGCCCTGGCCGGGCTGAAGAAGCGCGTCGAGGGCTGAGCACAGCGGAACGGGGGCCGACGGCATGACGGCGACACGCACCATCCTGGTCAGCGGCGACGCGGGCGCGCCCGCGGTGGCCGCCGCCACCGCCCTGCACGCCGCCAAGCGCGGCCACCGCACCTGGCTGCTGGCGGCCGACGACCCGCACCGCGCGCTGGACTCCGTCCTCGGGACCCGGCTGGAGCCCGAACCGCTGAGCTACGCACCGGGCCTGACCGTCTCCCGGATCGACGAGCAGGCGGCCTTCCGCTACGCCGTCGGCGAGCTCACCGGCCGGCTCAAGCCCGCCCTCGACCTGCTCGGCGCCGAACAGCTCGACCCCGAGGAGCTCACCGCCCTCCCCGGCATCGCCCGGCTCGCCCTGCTGCGCGCCCTGCCCGCCGCCGACCAGGACGTCCTGGTCGTGCTCGCCCCGGCGCCCGCCGAGCTGATCGGCACCCTCGCCCTGCCCGAGCAGCTGGCGCGCTACCTGGACCGGCTCGTCCCCGAGCAGCGGCAGGCGGCCCGGGCGCTGCGCCCGCTGCTGGCCGGACTGGCCGGCGTCCCGATGCCCGCCGAGTGGCTGTACGAGGGGCGGGGCAAGGCCGCCGCGGCGCTCGCCGAGTCCCTCGCCGCGCTCACCGACCCCGGTACCAGCGTCCGCCTGGTCGTCCCCGCCGACGGTCACCCGTACCGGGAGTTGCGCCGGATCCGGGCCGGGCTCGCGCTGTACGGGTACCGGCCGGACGCCGTGGTCGTGCACGGTGTGCTGCCCGAGGAGGCCGCGGCCTCGCCCGACCCCTGGCTGGCCGCACTGGCCCGCCGCCGGCAGGAGGAGCTGGCCGGGCTCGCCGCCGAGACGGACGCCCCCGTCCTGGTCACCGGCCTGGCCGACGCGACCCTGGAGGCCGTCGCCGACCGCCTGTACGGGGACGGCCCCGGGCCGGAGCGGCTCGCGCCGGTGCCGTGGACCGTCGAGGACCTGCTCGCCGAGGACGGCCTGCTGGTCTGGCACCTCGACCTGCCGGGCGCCGAGCGCGCCGAACTGGACCTGGTCCGCCGGGGCGACGACCTGGTGGTCGGCCTCGGCACCCACCGCCGGGTGCTCACCCTGCCCTCCGCGCTGCGCCGCTGCACGGTGGCCGGCGCGGGGCTCCAGGACGGGGTGCTCTCGGTGCGGTTCGCGCCCGACCCGGCCCTCTGGCCGCAGGGCTGACAGGCCCTCCGGGGCCCGGGGGCGGACGGCGGGGCCGGGGCCGGACGGCGGTCGGGTAGCGTCGGGCCGGAGGGCCGCGGGGTGCGGCCACGGCTGAGGAGGCGCCCGCGATGACCAGCACCGACGACCGCACCGACCCCGTCGGCGACCGGACCGGGCCGACCGCCGCGTCCACCGAGGGGCCGACGGGCGGACACGCGGACGGGCCGGACGGGCGCGCGGACGGGCCGGACGGTGCCCGGGCCGGGGGTCAGGACCACCCGTTCGGGTCGGACCTGGGCCCGCTGGTGGACGAGGTCCGCCGGTTCGCCTCCGCGCTCGGCGAGAAGGCCCAGGAGACCAGTGCCACCACCCTGATCACCCTCTCCGGGCTGGCCGACCGCCTGCGCACCCAGCAGCCGGAGGTCTACACCCACCTCGCCGCCGCCGGCTCCGGGATCGCCGCCGCGGGCGCCGAGCTGCTGGCCGCCTACCGCGCCGCCGTGACCGGGCAGGAGCAGCGCTGGACCGCCGGGCAGGGCGCGCCCACCGAGAAGATCGACCTCGACGGGCCTGACGAGCCGTCCACCAAGCAGTGAAACCGTAACTTTCGGAGGGTGATCGCGTTGCTCTCGTGCGTCACGAAGAAGGAGATTAGATACGAGTTTTGAAGCATCCCGGCCCGGTTGTCCCGGAATTGTCTTCGGATAATGTATGCGAGGTTGTGTACGGGGGCCGGGTTGGGCGGTAGCGTTCCGTCCAGCGGGAACGAGTGAATAGCTGAGGGACACATGGCTCTGACCATCGGCGTCGATGTCGGCGGGACCAAGATCGCGGCAGGCGTGGTCGACGAGGCGGGCGCGATCCTGGCCCGGACGCGAGTGCCCACCCCGGCCGACCCGCAGTGGGCGGTCGACGCCATCGCGCAGGCCGTGCGCGAACTCAAGGAGCAGCACCCCGGCGTCACCTCGGTCGGCGTCGGAGCCCCCGGCTTCGTCGACAGCAACCGCTCCACGGTGATCTTCGCGCCCAACATCGACTGGGAGAACGAGCCGCTCCGGGGCCGGATCGAGGAGCTCACCGGCCTGTCCGCGGTGGTCGAGAACGACGCCAACTGCGCGGCCTGGGCCGAGTTCCGCTTCGGCGCGGCGGCCGACCACCAGGACATGGTGCTGATCACCGTCGGCACCGGCATCGGCGGCGGCATCGTCCTGGAAGGCCGACTGCACCGCGGCCGCTTCGGCGTGGCCGGCGAGATCGGCCACCTCAACATGGTCCCGGACGGCCTCCAGTGCGGCTGCGGCGGCAAGGGCTGCTGGGAGCAGTACGGCTCCGGGCGGGCGCTGCGCCGCTACGGCCGGGAGAAGGCGGCGGCCGACCCGGTGCGCGGCCGGCGGATGCTGGACCTCAACGACGGCGTCGCCGAGACCATCCGCGGCATCCACATCACCGAGGCGGCCGAGGCGGGCGACCCGCTCGCCCTGGAGTGCTACGCCGAGCTGGCCGACTGGCTGGGCCGCGGCATGGCCGACCTCGCCGCGCTGTTCGACCCGGGCGTCTTCGTGCTCGGCGGCGGTGTCTCCGACTCCGGCCGCCTGCTGCTCGACCCGGTCGCCAAGAGCTTCGAGCACTACCTGACCGGTGGCGTGCACCGTCCGCGCGCCGAGGTCGTGCTGGCCTCGATGGGCTCCGCCGCCGGCATCGTCGGCGCGGCGGACCTGGCCCGCACCCCCGCGTAGCAGTCACACCCCTTCCAAGCCCGCCGGCGGCGGTGCGACCGGGCCCCGACCGACCCCGGACGCGCCGCCGCCGTCGCACGTCCCGGCGCCGCCGCGTACGGTCGGAGCCGGTGAGGACGCGCCCGTTGAGGCCGCGCCCGGTGACGACGGACAGGGGAGGACGATGACCGCCGCGAGCAGGGCAGACCAGAGCAGGGCAGACCAGAGCAGCGCAGGCGCGGATCCGGCCGGTGCGGCCGCGGCCGGGGGAACGGCCGTCGAGCCGCCGCCCCCGGGCCCGCGCCGCCTGCGGCTGCTCAGCTACAACATCCGCTCGCTGCGGGACGACCGGCGGGCGCTGGCCCGGGTGATCCGGGCCTGCGCGCCCGACCTGGTCTGCGTCCAGGAGTCCCCGCGCTACTGGCGGCCCGAGGGCCAGGCCGGATGGCTGGCCCGCAGCACCGGGACGGTCGTCCTGGCCGGCGGCGGCCGCACCGCCGCCGGCCCGCTGCTGCTCGGCCGGCCCGGCGCGGCACAACTGCTGGGCGTGCACGACCGGTTGCTGCCCAAGACCCGCGGCCTGCACGCCCGGGGCTTCGCCACCGCGCTGCTGCGGCTGCCCGGCACGGCGCCGTTCACGCTCACCAGCTGCCACCTCAGCCTGGACCCCGCCGAGCGCCACGGGCAGTTCGAGCTGCTGCTCGACCAGCTCGGGATCGCCGAACACGGCATCCTGGCAGGGGACTTCAACGAGCACCCGGACGGGCCGGGGTGGCAGCTGCTGGCCTCGCGGCTCCAGGACGGCTACCCGACCGCCCCCTGGGGCGGCGAGTTCACCTCCGTACCCGAACGCCCCTACCAGCGGATCGACGCCGTCTTCGCCACGCCCGGGATCACCGTCCTCGGCTGCGGGGTGCCGCACGGGCTGCCCGGTGTCACCGGGGCCGACCTCCGGGCCGCCACCGACCACCTGCCGGTGCTCGCGGTGCTGGAGATCCCCGAGGACCGCGAAACGCCCGGGCCGGACGACCGCGGCCAGAGGTCCTAGACGACCGCGCCGTTGTCAGGGTCCTCCGGCTCGTCCTCGTCGCGGTCCCGCATCCGGGCGACCAGGGTGACGAAACCGCCCAGGAAGGCGGTGACCCCGACCCAGGCGGGCCAGCCGGAGATCTCCCGCCAGACCACCGCGTCGATCAGCAGTAGCGCGGGGCCGCCGAGCACGGCGAGCCAGGCGAACTTGGCCGTCACGTCGGCCTCGGGCAGCGGCGGGGGCTCCGGCGGGACGAAGTGGCCCTCGTCGGTCTCCTCGGCGAGCTCGAAGTCGCGCGGGCCCGGGGCGGCGGCGGGCAGCACCGGCCCGCCGGCGCGGGGGCGGGGCTGCGGGGCGAGGTCGGCGAGGCCGTCCGGGTCGGTGCGGCCGCCGCCGGCGTCCTTGAGGCCGCCCTTGAGCTCGTTCTGGGCGCGGAGGTTCTCGACCTCGGGCCAGTTGGGGTTGTTGAGGTCGACCGGGTCGTCGAACTGGGCGACCAGGGCGGCGAAGATCTCGTCCTGCTCGGCCTGGCTGCGCTCGGGCGCGCGGCGCGGGCGGGGCTCGGCGGGGGTGCCGGTGGGGGCCTCGGGCCCGGCGGCGTCCTGAGCGGCGCCCTGGGCGGCCTCCTGAGCGGCGTCCTTCGCAGGCGGGGGTGTCACCGGGCCCGCGCCGCCCGGGGCGGCGGCCTCCTCGGCCCCGCCGCCCGTCGCCCTGCCGTCCTTCGTCGCGCCGTCCTCGCGGGGAGCCTCGTCCCCGCCGCCCGCCGTGCTGCTCTCGTGCACTTCCGGCCCTTCAGCCATGGTGATCGTCGGATTCGACCCGGGTGACGCCCGCCGTGTGCGCGGAAGCCAGCCGTCGGATGAAGTCCTGGCCGGCCGCGAATATTTCCGTCGCGTCGTGGTCCAGCGTCGCGACGTGGAAGCTGCGCTGGCACAGCCGCTCCGTCACGTCGGTCGAGGATATCCGGGCCAGCACCAGTTCCGAGTTGGCCGGGGAGACGACGTGGTCCTGCGGGCTGTGGAAGAGCAGCACCGGCTGGGTCACCTCCGGCAGCCGCTGCTGGACCTCCCGCCAGAGCCGGCTCAGGGACCAGGCGGCGTGCAGCGGGGTGCGGTCGTAGCCGACCTCGGCCGCCCCGGCCTTGGCGATGTCGTTCGCGATCCCGGGCACGCTCGGGACGAGGTGGCGCAGCACCGGGAGCAGCACACTCGCGGGGGTGTCCGAGCGCACCGACGGGTTGACCAGTACCAGCCCGGACACCGTCGGGCCGTGCAGCGCGGCGAGCCGCAGCGCCAGCCCGCCGCCCATCGACAGCGCGCAGACGTAGACCTGCTCGCACTCGTCGGCGAGGGCCAGCAGCTCGCGCTCGACCTCGGCGTACCAGTCCTCCCAGCGGGTGAGCTGCATGTCCTGCCAGCGGGTGCCGTGACCGGGCAGCAGCGGCAGCGAGACGGTGTACCCGGCGGCGGCCAGGTCCTCGGCCCACGGCCGCAGCGACTGGGGCGACCCGGTGAAGCCGTGGCAGAGCAGTACCCCGATCGGCCCGCCGCGGTGGCGGTACGGTTCGGCACCGGGCAGCAACGGCATGGCGGACTCCTTCGCGGGCTGATGGCGCTGGGGGAGGAACGCGGGAGGGGGAGCTGCTGGAATCCGCATCGTCCCACGCGCCGCGCCGGGACGTACACCCCCTTCGGCGGGGCCGGGCGCAGCGGGCGGCCGCGGGGCATTAGGATCGACCGGTCCGCATAACAGGAGGCCCGGGTTGTTCTACCGACTGATGAAGATGATCGTCGCGCCACTGCTTCGGATCTTCTTCCGGCCGTGGATCGAAGGTGAGGAGAACATCCCCACCGAGGGTGCGGCGATCATCGCGAGCAACCACCTGTCCTTCTCGGACTCGTTCTTCTTCCCCGCGCTGATCAAGCGCCGGGTCACCTTCATCGCGAAGGCCGAGTACTTCAACACCCCGGGCCTCAAGGGCCGGCTGACCGCCGCGTTCTTCAAGGGCGTCGGCCAGCTGCCGGTGGACCGTTCGGGTGTGCGCGGCGCCGGCGAGGCCGCGATCCGCAGCGCCATCGCGGTGCTGGACCGCGGCGAGCTGTTCGGTGTCTACCCCGAGGGCACCCGCTCGCCCGACGGCAAGCTGTACCGCGGCAAGGTCGGCGGCCTGGCCCGCGTCGCGCTGGCCACCGGCGCCCCGGTGATCCCGGTCGCCATGATCGACACCGAGAAGGTGCAGCCGCCCGGCCAGGTGGTGCCGAACTTCGGCACCCGCCCCGGCATCCGGATCGGCCGCCCGCTGGACTTCTCCCGCTACCACGGCATGGAGAACGACCGCTTCATCCTCCGTTCGGTGACGGACGAGGTGATGTACGAGATCATGCGGCTCTCCGGCCAGGAGTACGTGGACATCTACGCGACCGCCGCCAAGCGGCAGATCGCCGACGACAAGAAGAAGGCCGACGCCGAGCGCCGGGCGGCGGCCAAGGCGGAGAAGGCCGAGGCCGCGGAAGCCGCCGAGGCCGAGAAGGCCGAGAAGGACGGGAAGCCGGCCGACGCCGAGAAGGACGGGAAGGCCGGGAAGCCGGCCGACGCGGACAAGGAGACCGGGTCGGCCTGACGGCCCGGACGGGCCCGGGGGAGGGGCGGATGGCGGACGGCGGCGGATCCGGCGCGGTCGGCGGGACGGTGGCGGCGGGCGGCATGTCCGTCGAGCTGCCGCTCTGGAAGGCGATCTCCTACTTCCGGGTGCTGGCCCTGTGCTACGCGCTGCTGCGGTACGCCAACTCGTACCTGCACTTCCTGCACCCGGTCGCCGGGTGGATCTTCATGGGCGCGCTCACCCTCTGGACCGTCGCCACCGTCCGGGCCTTCGCCAACCCGCAGCGCCTGACCTGGTCCCTGCTGGCCGTCGACCTCACCCTCGTCGTCACCGGCATCGTGATGAGCGGCCTGACCGACGCCCCGGCCCGGATCAGCCACGGCGCTCCCACCCTGCCCACCATCTGGGCGGCCGGCACGGTCCTCGGCTGCGCCGCGAAGGGCGGCTGGCGCCCGGCGGCGGCCTCGGGCTCGGTGATCGGCGTCGCCAACATCCTCGGCCACGGCGGGCCGACCGGCGACAACATCCACAACATCGTGCTGCTGCTGGTCGCCGGGTGCGCGATCGGCTACGTGATCGAGCTGGCCCGGGCCAGCGAGGCGACGCTCACCAGGGCGCTCCAGGTCGAGGCGGCCGGACGGGAGCGCGAGCGGCTCTCCCGGGACATCCACGACGGCGTGCTGCAGGTGCTCGCCCTGGTCCAGCGGCGCGGCGCCGAGCTGGGCGGACCCGGGGGCGGGGGCGCCGGTGGCGGCGCGGACTTCGCCGAGCTGGGCCGCCTGGCCGGTGAACAGGAGCGGGCGCTGCGGACGCTGATGACCGGCGGTCCGATCCCGGCCCAGCGGCAGCAGGGCCCCGAGGCCGCCGAGCCGCGTGATCTCACCGTGCTGCTGCGCCCGTACGCCGACGAGCGGATCACGCTCTCCGCCCCCGGCACCCCGGTGCTGCTGTCCGCCCCGGCGGCGGGCGAACTCGCCGCCGCGGTCGGCGCGGCCGTCGACAACGTCCGCCGGCACGCCGGGCCGGACGCCCGGGCCTGGATCCTGGTCGAGGACGAGCCGGAGGCCGTCACGGTCAGCATCCGTGACGACGGCCCCGGCTTCGCCCCGGCGCGGCTCGGCGAGGCGGAGCGGGCGGGCCGGCTCGGCGTCTCCCAGTCCATCCGCGGCCGGCTGCTGGACCTCGGCGGTACGGCCGAGCTGTACTCGGCGCCCGGGGACGGCGTCGAGGTCGAACTGCGCGTTCCGAGGAAGGGCCACTGATGACGGATCAGCCGACCACCGACCGGCCGGTGCGGGTGATGGTCGTGGACGACCACCCGATGTGGCGGGACGCCGTCTCGCGCGACCTCGCCGAGGCCGGGCTGGACGTCGTGGCCACGGCGGGCGACGGCGAGGAGGCCGTCCGCCGCGCCCGCGCCTGCTCGCCGCAGGTCGTCGTGCTGGACCTCAACCTGCCCGGCCTGTCCGGTGCCGAGGTGTGCCGCCAGGTGGTCGCGCAGGACCCGGCGGTACGGGTGCTGGTGCTGTCGGCCAGCGGGGAGCACCAGGACGTGCTGGAGGCGGTGAAGTCCGGCGCGACCGGCTACCTGGTGAAGTCGGCCGGGCGGGACGAACTGCTGGACGCGGTGCGGCGCACGGCCGTCGGCGACGCCGTGTTCACCCCGGGCCTGGCCGGCCTGGTGCTCGGCGAGTTCCGCCGGCTGGCCTCCGAGCCCGCCCCGGCCTCGGCCCCGGCGGCCCCGCAGCTGACCGCCCGGGAGACGGAGGTGCTGCGGCTGGTCGCCAAGGGCCTGTCGTACCGGCAGATCGCGGACCGGCTGGTGCTGTCGCACCGCACGGTGCAGAACCACGTGCAGAACACGCTCGGCAAGCTCCAGCTGCACAACCGGGTGGAGCTGGTCCGGTACGCGATCGAGCAGGGCCTGGACGACGGGATCTGACGGGGCCCCGGGCGGTTCGCGCCGCCCGGGGCCCGTCGATCAGCGTCCCGCGTCCTCAGCGCCGCACGGCCGCCGCCGCGCGCAGCAGGCCCGCCACGATGTCCACGCCCTCGTGGGTGAGGACCGACTCGGGGTGGAACTGGAGGCCCGCGAAGCCGGGCCCGCGCAGGGCGTGGACGTCGCCGGTGGCGGCGTCCCGGGCGACCTCGACGCCCTCGGCGGCGAGCCGGGCCGCGTCGGCCTCCGAGCAGCGCGCGGTGAAGGCGTTGTAGAAGCCGACCGTCTGCTTGCTGCCGAACAGGTCGATGGTCTCCTGCGCCCCCTGGTACGGGACGGGCTTGCGGCCCAGGGCCAGCCCGAGCTCGGCGGAGAGCAGCTGGTGGCTCAGGCAGACCGCGAGCAGCGGCGCGGTGCGGGCGCCGGAGCGGGCGGCGGCCAGGGCGTCCGCGACGATCGGCCGCAGCACGGCCATCTTGGGGTCGTCGGCGAGGGCCGGGTCGCCGGGGCCGGGGCCGAGCACCAGCGGGCCGCGGTGCGCGGCGACCCGGGCGCGCAGCCCGGGCTCGTCGTAGCGGGCGACCGTCACCTGGTGGCCGAGCGAGCCGAGCAGGTGGGACAGCATCGAGGTGAAGGTGTCCTCGCCGTCCACGACCAGGGTCGGCTCGGCCTCGGTGACCGGGGACGGCTGCTGCATCCGCAGCCAGAACGGCGCGAGGCCGGCCCGGCGGGCGTCGAGGGCGGCCTGGACCCGGTGGTTGTCGGCGAGCCGGGGGCCGATGGGGTGGGGCAGCCGGGCGGGCGCGGGCCGGGCGCCGATCGCGGTGAGCACGCCGGCGGCCTTGGCGTGGGTCTCGGCGACCTCGGACTCCGGGACGGAGTGGCGCACCAGGGTGGCGCCGACCCGGACGACCAGCCGGCCGGTGGCCGGGTCGATGTCGGCGGTGCGGATGCAGATCGGCGAGTCCATCAGCTGCCCGCCGCTGGCGGAGCGTCCGATCAGGGCGAGCGCGCCGGAGTAGTAGCCGCGCCCGGTGGGCTCGTAGCGCTTGATGACCCGGGTGGCGTTCTCGACCGGGCTGCCGGTGACGGTGGCGGCGAACATCGTCTCGCGGAGCACGTCGCGGACGTCCAGCGAGGTGCGCCCGCGCAGTTCGTACTCGGTGTGGGCGAGGTGGGCCATCTCCTTGAGCCGGGGCCCGAGCACCTGGCCGCCGAGGTCGCCGACCGTGCACATCATCTTGAGCTCCTCGTCCACCACCATGGTGAGCTCCTCCAACTCCTTCGGGTCCTGGAGGAACTGGAGCAGCGAGTCGAGGTCGGAGCCGCCCGCCGGATAGCGGTAGGTGCCGGAGATCGGGTTCATCACGACGGTGCCGCCGCTCTGCCGGACGTGCACCTCGGGGGAGGCGCCGACCAGCACCCGCTCGCCGGTGTGCACCAGGAAGGTCCAGTAGGCGCCGCGCTCCTGCTCCAGCAGCCGCCGGAAGAGGGTCAGCGCGAGGGCGGGCGAGTAGTCCTCCAGCGTGGCGTGGAAGTCGCGCCGGATCACGAAGTTGGCGCCTTCGCCGTTGCCGATCTCGTCCTTGATCACCCGGCGGACGATCGCGGCGTACGCGTCGTCGTCCACGTCGAACGCGCCGCCGGCGAGTGCGACCGGCAGGTACGGCAGGGCGGCGGTGAATTCGGCCAACGGGAGGACGTGCTGCTCGGCGACCGAGAGGGCCTGTAGCGGTGTGCCGTCGTCGTGCGCCTCGAAGCCGCGCTCGCGGATCTGTTGGTACGGGACGAGCGCGAGCAGGTCGTGCACCGGTGTGCCGTCGGCTGGGACACCGCTGCGCACCGGGAGGTCGGCGAGGCGCTCGTAGCTGTCGACGCTGCCCAGCAGGACCTCGACGGTGTCCGGGGCGAGCCGGGGGGTGCGGCGGTGCAGCAGGGCGAAGGCGGGGGCGCCGGGGGCGGTGAGACGGGTGAGCAGGTCGATGGCGGTGGCCATGAGGACGGCTTCCTTCCGGATGGATGGCGGGGGCGGTGCAGGATCCGCTCCCGGAGGGCCGTCTGCTCAGACGCCGACGGCCGCCCCGGGGGGCGGCCGTCGTGTTCGTTTAGGAACGCGCGATCGGTGGGCCGCCATCGGGGGAGGCCCACCACCAGGAGTGGTTGTGGTGCGCGTGCATGGGTTCGAGAGTAGCGGATCAGGCGGGACGGGTGAGGCTGGTCACGCATTTGTCCGAGATGTGTCTCACCCATCGGGCAATGGTCACGGAGCGGCCGTGTCACCCCGTAGCCTTGGCGGTGTGACCGCTACGACTGAGACATCGAGGACTGCCCACTCCTGGCAGTCCCTGCCCGCGGCGCAGCAGCCTGAATGGCCGGATCAAGAGGCTCTGCGCAAGACCCTTGCCGAGCTCGCCTCGTATCCGCCGCTCGTCTTCGCCGGTGAGTGCGACCAGCTGCGCGCCCGGCTCGGAGCCGTGGCGCGCGGGGAGGCGTTCCTCCTCCAGGGTGGTGACTGTGCCGAGGCCTTCGACGGTGTCTCGGCGGAGCACATCCGCAACAAGCTGAAGACCCTGCTGCAGATGGCGGCCGTGCTCACGTACGCCGCCTCGGTGCCGGTGGTGAAGGTCGGCCGGATCGCCGGCCAGTACTCCAAGCCGCGCTCCAAGTCGACCGAGACCCGCGACGGCGTGACCCTGCCGGTCTACCGGGGCGACTCGGTGAACGGCTTCGACTTCACCCCCGAGTCCCGGCTCCCGGACCCCGAGCGCCTGAAGCGGATGTACAACGCGTCCGCCGCGACGCTCAACCTGGTGCGCGCGTTCACCACCGGTGGCTACGCCGACCTGCGCCAGGTGCACGCCTGGAACCAGGACTTCGTCCGGAACTCGCCGGCCGGCCAGCGCTACGAGCAGCTCGCCCGGGAGATCGACAACGCCCTGGCGTTCATGAACGCCTGCGGCGTGGTGCCGGAGGAGTTCAAGGCGGTCGAGTTCTTCTCCTCGCACGAGGCGCTGATCCTCGACTACGAGACCGCGCTGACCCGCGTGGACTCGCGCACCGGCGAGCTGTACGACGTCTCCGGCCACATGGTGTGGATCGGCGAGCGCACCCGCCAGCTGGACCACGCGCACATCGAGTTCGCCTCGAAGGTCCGCAACCCGATCGGCGTCAAGCTCGGTCCGACCACCTCGGTCGACGAGGCGCTCGCCCTGATCGAGAAGCTGGACCCGGAGCGCGAGCCCGGCCGGCTGACCTTCATCACCCGGATGGGCGCCGGCAAGATCCGCGAGCACCTGCCCGCCCTGGTGGAGAAGGTCACCGCCTCCGGCGCCAAGCCGGTGTGGATCTCCGACCCGATGCACGGCAACACCTTCGAGGCCTCCAGCGGGCACAAGACCCGCCGCTTCGACGACGTCCTGGACGAGGTCAGGGGCTTCTTCGAGGTGCACCGCGCGCTCGGCACCCACCCGGGCGGCATCCACGTGGAGCTGACCGGTGACGACGTCACCGAGTGCGTCGGCGGCGGCGACGAGGTCCTGGTGGACGACCTGCACCAGCGCTACGAGACGGCCTGCGACCCGCGGCTCAACCGCAGCCAGTCGCTGGACCTCGCGTTCCTGGTCGCGGAGATGTACCGGGGGCAGTGAGCCTCCGCCGGCCCTCGGGCCGGGCCTGATGTGACGAAAGCCCCTCCGGATTCGGGGTCCCCGAACCCGGAGGGGCTTTTTCGTACCCGGATCGCCGGGTAAGGTGAGGCTTAGTGAACTAAGGCAAGCCTTAGTCAAGATCCACTCCGCGCTTCACCCCGGGAGATACCGCGATGTACGTGTGCATGTGCCATGCGGTCACCGAGGACCAGGTGAAGAAGGCGATCGACGGGGGTGCCGACACCCCCCGCCAGATAGCGAAGGGCTGCAAGGCCGGCACCGACTGCGGGTCCTGCGTGCGCCGGATCCAGGCGCTGCTCGGCGAGCACGGCGCCCGGCCCTGCCCGACCGCCCGGCTGGCCGCGAAGCTCGGCCTGGCCGAGCCCGAGCTCCAGCCGCAGCCCGGGTCGGCCGCCGACCAGGCGGCGGCCCCGGTCGCGGCGCCGACCGCACCGGTCGCGCCGATCGCCCCGGTGCTCCCGCTGCGGGTGGCCTGAGGTCCGCCGCCGCGCGGCTCAGGACTCCGGCTGCTCGATGAGCTGGGCGAGGTAGAGCGCCTCGCCGAGCTTCTCCAGGAGTTCCAGCTGGGTGTCGAGGTAGTCGATGTGGTGCTCCTCGTCGGCCAGGATGTCCTCGAAGATGTTCGCCGAGGTGACGTCGTTCTTGGCCCGCATCACCACGATCCCGCGCTTGAGCCGGTCGATCGCCTCGACCTCGACCTGGCGGTCGGCCTCGAACATCTCCTTGACCGTCTGGCCGATCCGGACGTGGAACAGCCGCTGGTAGTTGGGCAGCCCGTCCAGGAACAGGATCCGGTCGGTGAGCGTCTCGGCGTGCTTCATCTCGTCGAAGGACTCGTGCCGGGTGTACTTGGCGAGCTTCGTCCAGCCGAAGTTCTCCTGCATCTTCGCGTGCAGGAAGTACTGGTTGATCGCGGTCAGCTCGGCGGTGAGCTGCTCGTTGAGGAATTCGATGACCTCGGGATCGCCCTGCATGGTGGTGCCTCCTGCGCTCGTCCTGGGGTGGGGCCTGCGCTGGGCATCCTGGCACCGTGACGGGAAGAATTTCCAGTAAGTTCACACTCACTAGGACATGTGTCGGAATACCCGATTTAGGCGGAACTGTACGGGTGCACGATCGACCGTTGGCCCGTACGGGCGGGGCGTGAACGCGCGCCAAAGGGGCGCGCGCCGGGGCCTGTCCGCCGTCTGTCACCATGGATCCATGGGTCAGTCCAATCACGAACCACTTCCGTCGTCTGACCCGAGGCTCCCCCCGGGCCAGCGCGTACAGCGCGGCTGGCCCGCCCTGCACTACGGTCCGGTACCCCGCTTCAAGCCGCTGACCTGGGATCTCCAGGTGTTCGGCGCCACCGCCTCGGCGGAGAAGCACAGCTGGGACTTCGAGTCCTTCGGCGCCCTGCCGCGCACCAGCGTCGTCGCGGACCTGCACTGCGTCACCAAATTCACGGTGCTCGGCAACGAGTGGACCGGCGTGTCGGCCGCCGCCGTGCTCGACCTGGTGCCCCCGGCCCCCGGCGTCACCCATGTGATGGTCTGGGCCGAGTACGGCTACAGCGCCAACCTCCGACTGGCCGACTTCGCCGACCCGCGCACCCTGCTCGCCACCCACCGCAACGGCGAGGCGCTGACCGCCGAGCACGGCTTCCCGGTCCGGCTGGTCGTGCCGCAGCTGTACGCCTGGAAGGGCCCCAAATGGGTCCGCGCGGTCGAGTACATGCGGGCCGACCGGCGCGGCTTCTGGGAGGAGCGCGGCTACCACAACCTCGCCGACCCCTGGCGCGAACAGCGCTACTCCTACCAGGAGGAACCGGGCGACGGGCCGCTGCGGTAGAGCCCGCCCGCCCCGCCCCGCCCCGCCCCGCCCGGGCCGGTCGGTCCTAGAAGAGCGAGAACCTGACCGTCACGGCGCTGCGCTGCGGCCGCCGCTCGCCCGCCGCCGGGGACTGGCCGGACACCTTGACCGCGCCGAACACGTCCCAGCCGGTGGTCTGCATCGTGAAGCCCGCCGCCTGGAGCGCCTTCTGCGCTTCGTCCTTGGTCAGCCCGGTGACGTCCGGCACCGGCACCATGCCCTTGCTGACCACCAGCGACACCGCGGAGTTCTCCTGCAGCTGCTGCCCGGCCGCCGGTGAGCTGCTGATCACCGAGCCCTGCGGCACCACGTCGTCGTACGTCTCGGTGACGCCGCCCTTGGTCAGCTGGGCGCCGGCCAGGGCCGCGGCGGCGTCGGCGGCGGTCCTGCCGGTGAGGTCCGGGACGGCGATCCGCTTGGGGCCCTTGGAGACGGTGACGGTGATGCTGTCGCTGCGGCGGGTGCGCGCGCCCACCCCGGGGTCGGTGGAGACCACCTGCCCGGACGGTACGGACTCGCTGAACGCGTCGACGAACTTCCCGTGCAGGCCCTCCTTGTCCAGGATCCGCTGGGCCTCGGCCCGGTCCTTGCCGAGCACCCCGGGCACCGAGCCGTACAGCCCCTCGGACAGGCCGTAGGTCGCGCCGCCGACCGCCAGCAGCAGCGCGGTCAGCGCGGCGGCCCAGATCAGCGCCCTGCGGGGGATCCGGCGCAGCGGGCCGGGCCGGCGCTCGCGCACCGGGGCCGGCTCGTCGTACGGGCGCGGCTCGGTGAGCAGCTGGTCCAGCAGCTCCGGCGGCACGTCCAGCACGCTGGTGGGCTCCGGCTCCCGGGCGTCGGCGGGCCGCGGCAGCGACCGGATCACCGAGGTCGGCTCGCTGGTCGGGTAGCGCGGGCTGGGCCGGGTGGAGGCCGGCGGCTCGGCGTCCAGCTCGGCCGGGGTGAGGGTGCGGCGGACCCGCTGGAGGACGGCGAGCAGCTCGACCGCGTCGTACGGACGGGCGTCGGCGGCCCGGGCGCAGGCGTCGGCCACTATGGCGTCCAGCTCGGGGCCGACGGCGGGGGCGGTCAGCGAGGGGGCGGGGACGTTCTCGTGCAGGTGCTTGTACATGACCTGGACGGGGTTGTCGCCGGTGTGCGGGCGGCGCCCGGTGAGCATCTCGTACAGCAGGATGCCGGCCGCGTAGACGTCGACCCGCTGGTCGGTGGGGGCGTCCGGGAGGATCTGCTCGGGGGCCAGGTAGGAGACGGTGCCCATGACCGTGCCGCCGGTGGCGGTGCTGGTCGAGGTCGGCGCGCCGTCGGCGGTGCCGAGCACCCGGACCAGGCCGAAGTCGGCGACCTTGACCAGGCCGTCCTCGGTGATCAGCACGTTCTCCGGCTTGACGTCGCGGTGCACCAGCCCGGCCCGGTGGGCGGCGCCGAGGGCGGCGAGCACCGGCTCCAGGACGTCCAGCGCGGCCCGGACGGACAGCGCGCCGCGGTCGCGCAGCAGGTCGCGCAGGGTGCGGCCGGGCACGTACTCCATGGCGAGGAAGACGTTCCCGCCGTCCGCGCCCTGGTCGAAGACGTTGACCACGTTGGGGTGGGCCAGCTTGGCGACGGCCTTGGCCTCGCGGATGAATCGGGCGGTGAAGCCCTCGTCGCCGGCCAGCGCGGGGTGCATCACCTTGAGGGCGACCACCCGGTCCAGCCGGGTGTCGGTGCCCTTGTAGACGGTGGACATCCCGCCGGTGGCGATGCGCTGCTCGACCCGGTACCGGTTGTCGAGCAGGGCGCCGATCAGGGGGTCGTGCAGTGCCATGTCCACCCGGGCGAGTCTAGTGCCGGGCCGTGCGGCCGGACCCGGACGGCCCCGGGCCGGGCCCGGCTGTGCCCGGCTTGTGACACGCCGGGCACGGCCGGGCCGCGGAGGGCGGGCGTCAGAACGCGGGCCGCTCCCGGGTGTCCAGGTCGGCCCGGCCGGCCATCGCGGAGGAGGCCTCGGCGTGGAACCGGCGCGGGATGCGGCCGGCCCGGTGGGCGAGCCGGCCGGCCTCGGTGGCGTGCCGCATCGCCTCGGCCATCAGCACCGGGTCCTGAGCCCGGGTCACCGCGGAGGCGAGCATCACCGCGGAGCAGCCGAGCTCCATCGCCAGCGCGACGTCGGAGGCGGTGCCGGCGCCCGCGTCCAGGACCACCGGGACGCCCGCGCCCTCCACGATCAGCTGGAAGTTGTGCGGGTTGCGGATGCCCAGGCCGGAGCCGATCGGCGAGCCCAGCGGCATGATCGCGGCGCAGCCGACGTCCTCCAGTTTGCGGGCCAGCACCGGGTCGTCGTTGGTGTACGGCAGTACCGTGAAGCCGTCGTCGACCAGGGTCTCGGCGGCGTCCAGCAGCTCGATCGGGTCCGGCAGGAGGGTGCGCTCGTCGGCGATCACCTCCAGCTTCACCCAGTCGGTGCCGAGCGCCTCCCGGGCCAGGCGGGCGGTGAGCACGGCCTCGCCGGCGGTGAAGCAGCCGGCCGTGTTGGGCAGGACGCGGATGCCGTTGCGGGTCAGCACGTCCAGGACGGAGCCCTGGGTGCCGGCGTCGACCCGGCGCATCGCGACCGTGGTCAGCTCGGTGCCGGAGGCGAGCAGCGCGCGCTCCAGGACCTCCAGGCTCGGCGCGCCGCCGGTGCCCATGATCAGCCGGGAGGAGAAGGTCGTCCCGGCGATGGTCAGCAGGTCGTCGGCCATCTCAGCCTCCCTGTACGGCGGTGAGGATCTCGACCCGGTCGCCGCCGGCCAGCGGTGTCGCGGACCACGAACTGCGGGGCACCACGGCCTCGTTGAGGGCGGCGGCGACGCCGGTGTTGGCCCGGCTCACGGTCGCCACCAGCTCGGCGAGGGTGGTCGCGGCGGGCAGCGTGCGGGGTTCGCCGTTGACGGTCAGCGCGATCCCGGCCGGTGCGGCGGGCGCGGCCCCGGTCTGTGCGGCGGGTGCGGTCTCGGCGGGTGTGGGCTCGGTCGGTGCGGTCTCGGTCATGCCAGGGCCTTCGTGGTGGAGCGGGCGGAGTCGGGGGAGAACCGGGTAGGGCTGAACGGCTGCGCCAGTTCCGGGAGTTCGCCGGTGGCGAGGTACTCGGAGACCAGGTCGGCGGTGACCGGGGTGAGCAGCACGCCGTTGCGGTAGTGGCCGGTGGCGGCGACCAGTCCGGGCAGTGCGGTCGGGCCGAGCAGCGGGGCGTTGTCGGGCGAGCCGGGGCGCAGGCCGGCCGAGGTCTCCAGCAGCGGGAGCTCGGTGATGCCCGGGACCAACTCATGGGCGTCGCGCAGGAGTTCGTAGACCCCGCCGGCGGTGACCGTGGTGTCGTAGCCCTGCTCCTCGGTGGTCGCGCCGATCACCAGCTCACCGTTCTCCCGGGGCACCAGGTAGAGGTGCCCGCCGCGCACGACGGCGCGGACGTTGCGGGAGAGGAACGGCCGGTAGGCATCGGGGACGCGCAGCCGCAGCACCTGCCCCTTGACCGGGCGGACCGCGGGCAGCACGCCCTCGGGCAGGCCCGGCAGCCGGTGGCTGTGCGGGCCGGCGGCGAGGACCACCTGGTCGGCGCCGACGGACTCCCCGGTGCTCAGCCGGGCGCCGACCGCGCGGCCGCCCTCGACCAGCAGCTCCACCGCCCCGGCCCGGCGGACGGTGACGCCCGCGCGCTCGCCGGCCGGCAGCAGCGCGGTCAGCAGCCGCCGCGGGTCCACCTGGTGGTCGTCCGCGACGTGCAGTCCGCCGCGGACGCCGGGGGCCAGCATCGGCTCCAGCTTGCGGGCCTCCCGGCCGGTCAGCCAGGTCGAGTCCAGGCCCAGCCGCAGGTGGAAGGCGTGCAGTTCGCGCAGTTCCGCGCGGTCGTCGGAGTCCAGGGCGACGGCGATCGTGCCGCAGGCGCGGTAGCCGGTGTCCAGTCCGCCGCTCGCCTCGGCCAGCTCGGCGGCGAAGTCCGCGTACCGCCGGTTGGAGGCCACGCCGAGGCGCAGCAGCGGCTCCTCGCCGTACTGGAGCTCGGTGACCGGGGCGAGCATCCCGGCCGCGACCCGGCCCGCCCCGTCGCCGGGGGAGGGGTCGACCACGACGGTCCGCAGCCCGCGCTGCGCCGTCCGCCAGGCGACGGCGAGGCCGATGATGCCCCCGCCGATCACCAGGACGTCGGCACGGGCGTCTGGTAGCAAGCGTGTCAAAGCCGCTCTTCTCCCTTCGCCGGTATGACCCGGATCAGGTTCGGACGGTCGCAGGCCGTGCCAGCCCGCCTCTCAGCCCGGTCCGCCGGGCTCCCGTGATGGTGCCCCCACCATAACGCCGTGGCCCGGCGGGGCCGAAGGGCCGTACGAAGGGTGGACGGGGCAGGGCCGGGGGCGCGGCGGGGCAGGGGCGGCGCCCGCTGCGGGCGGGGCGGCGGAGGAGGGCGGTACGAGGGGTGGACGGCCCCCGGGCGGCCCGGCGGCGCTGAGTACAGTGACGGGCGTGGCAGAGCTGAACGCAACGGATCAGGTGGTCGTCGTCGGAGCCGGGCTGGCCGGGGCGCAGTGCGCCCTGAAGCTGCGGCAGGGCGGCTGGCGGGGGCGGATCGTGCTGGTCGGCGAGGAGCCGCACGCGCCGTACGACCGCCCGCCGCTCTCCAAGGACGTCCTGCTCGGCAAGAGCGACAGCACCACCCTGGACATCGACTACGGGCACCTCGGCATCGAGGTCCGCACCGGCTGCCGCGCGACCGGCCTCACCCCCGGCGTGCTGCACACCGACGGCGGGGACCTCCCGTACGGCTCGCTGGTGATCGCCACCGGTGCCGTCCCGCGCGCCCTGCCCGGCGCCGAGCGGGCCCACCTGCTGCACACCCTGGACGACGCGCTGGCGCTGCGCGCCCTGCTGCGCCCGGGCCTGCGGCTGGTGCTGGTCGGCGCGGGCTGGATCGGCGCCGAGGTGTCCACCGCGGCCCGCGAGGCGGGCTGCGAGGTGACCGTGGTCGAGGCGGGCCCGGCGCCGCTGCCCGGCGCGCTGCCGACCGCGATCGGCTCGGCGATGGCCGCCTGGTACGCCGAGGCGGGTGTCGACCTGCGCTGCGGGGTCGGGGTGGCCGCCGTGGAGCCCGGCGCGGTGCTGCTGGCGGACGGCTCGCACCTGCCCGCCGACGAGGTGGTGGTCGGCATCGGGGCCCGGCCCGCGACCGGCTGGCTGGCCGGCTCCGGCGTCGAGCTGGACGGGACCGGCGCCGTCGTGGTGGACGCGCACCTGCGCACCGGCCTGCCCGGGGTGTTCGCGGCCGGCGACTGCGTCGGCTACCCCTCGGCCCGCTCCGGCGCCCGGCTGGCCGTCCAGCACTGGGATCACGCGCTGCAGTCCGGCGAGGCGGCGGCCGCCGCCGTCCTCGGCGCGGACGCCCCCGCGTACGACCCGGTGCCGTACTTCTGGTCCGAGCAGTTCGGGCGGATGGTCCAGTACGCCGGCCGGCACGCCGAGGGCGACGAACCGCTGTGGCGCGGCGGCCCGCAGGACGCCTCCTGGACGGTGCTGTGGCTGCGCGACGGGGTGCCGAGCGCGCTGCTGACCGTGGACCGGCCGCGCGACCTCACCCAGGGGCGGAAGCTGATCGGGAGTGGTACGGCGCTGGACCCGGCCCGGGCGGCGGACCCCTCGGTGCCGCTGAAGTCGGCGGTCGCGGGGTAGGTCTGGTGCGCGGCGGGCCGCGGAGGTGGCAGTCTGGTGGGGTGAGCGAGATCGAAAGCAAGATTGAAGCCCTGGTCACCGAGTGGATGTACCTCCCCGACATCTCGGAGCAGTGGGGGGTGCGGGTCACCGAGGTGCGTGACCTGGTCAAGAGCGGCGGCCTGATCGCCGTCCGTCGGGGCCCGAACAAGTCGCTGCAGGTCCCTGCGGCATTCATCGACGGTCCGGGCCTGGTCAAGCACCTGTCCGGCACCCTGACCGTGCTGCGCGACTGCGGGTACAACGACGCGGAGATCCTGGAGTGGCTCTTCACCGAGGACCCGTCGCTGCCCGGCAGCCCGATCCAGGCGCTGCAGGAGAACCGGGGCACCGAGGTCAAGCGCCGCGCCCAGGCGATGCTGATCTGATGGCGGCGGACACGCTGCGCGCCCGCCTGGCGGACGCGTGCCTCTACCTGTGCACGGACGCCCGTCGGGAGCAGGGCGACCTCGCCGAGTTCCTCGACGAGGCGCTGGCGGGCGGGGTGGACATCGTCCAGCTGCGTGACAAGGGCCTGGAGGCCAAGCAGGAGCTGGCGGCCCTGGAGGTCTTCGCGGACGCCTGCCGCCGCCACGGCAAGCTGCTGGCCGTCAACGACCGTGCCGACGTCGCCCACGCGGCCCGGCCGGACGTGCTGCACCTCGGCCAGGACGACCTGCCGGTGCCGGCCGCCCGGGCGATCCTCGGCGAGGACGTCCTGATCGGCCGGTCCTGCCACGCCGAGTCCGAGGTGGACGCGGCGCTCGCCGAGCCCGGGGTGGACTACTTCTGCACCGGCCCGGTCTGGCCGACCCCGACCAAGCCGGGCCGCCCGGCGCCGGGCCTGGGCCTGGTCTCGTACGCGGCGAAGCAGGCCACCGACCGGCCGTGGTTCGCCATCGGCGGGATCGACCTCGGCAACCTGGACGAGGTGCTGGCCGCCGGCGCCCGCCGGATCGTCGTGGTCCGGGCCCTCACCGCCGCGGCGGACCCGCGGGCCGCCGCCGCCGAGCTGTCCCGCCGGGTGCGCGCGGCGCTCTGACCTCCCCAGGGGCGGCCCCGGAGGCCGCCCTCAGGGACACCCCGGGCCCCGCCCGCGAGCACTGCCCACGAGGCCGTCGCCGTCCCTCAGTACTTGCGGACGGTGGCGGCCTCGGCCAGTGCCAGCAGCACCCCACGGGCCTGCCCGTCCGCGAGCGGCGCCGCCTCCAGCGCGGCCAGGGACTGCCGCATCAGCTCCTCGATCCGGTGCTCGACCAGCTCGGGCGCGCCGCTGCGGGCGACCAGCCCGCGCAGCCCTTCGACCTCCTCGGGCGCCAGGTCCGGCGCGCCGAGCCGCCGGTCCAGGTGCCGGGCGTCGGCGGCGGGCAGGCCGCGCATCGCGTGCGCGACCAGCAGGGTGCGCTTGCCCTCGCGCAGGTCGTCCCCGGCCGGCTTGCCGGTGACGGCAGGGTCCCCGAAGACGCCCAGCAGGTCGTCCCGCAGCTGGAAGGCCTCGCCCAGCGGCAGCCCGAACGCCCCGAGTGCCCGGACCAGCTCCGGCCCGGCCCCGGCCAGCAGCGCGCCGACCTGGAGCGGCCGCTCGATCGTGTACTTGGCGGACTTGTAGTGCAGCACGGTCTGCGCGCGGTCCAGCGCGCCCTCGTCCGCGGAGTCGCCGGCCACCGGCTCCAGCACGTCCAGGTACTGGCCGAGCATGACCTCGGTGCGCATCAGGTCGAACGCGGGCTTGGCGGCCAGGACGGCGGCGGGCTCCAGGCCCGAGCGCAGGAACAGCTCGTCGCACCAGATCAGCAGCAGGTCGCCGAGCAGCACCGCGGCCGAGGCGCCGTACTGCTCGCGGTCGCCGCGCCAGCCGCTGTCGCGGTGCAGGGCCTCGAAGCGGCGGTGGATCGAGGGCAGGCCGCGGCGGGTGTCGCTGCGGTCCATCAGGTCGTCGTGCACCAGGGCGCTCGCCTGGAGCAGCTCCAGGGCGGCGGCCGCGTTGGCGATCCCCTCGCCGTCGGCCGGCCCGCCGGCGGCGCGCCAGCCCCAGTAGCAGAAGGCCGGGCGCAGCCGCTTGCCGCCGTCCAGCAGGAAGTCGCGCAGGGCGTCGGCGGCCGGGACCAGCTGGGGCGAGATCGCGCCGAGCAGTGCGCACTGGCCGTCCATGAACGCGGCGAGCGCGGTGTTGACGCGTGTGCGGACGTCCTCCACGTCAATGGGGTTGGCAGGCCGGGTGCTGGACGAGGTCACGATGGGGCTCCGCTGGTTGTCTGGGGTGCAGCAAGCGTAGCGGGGCGACTGGGAACGGGCGTGCGATCGGGCCCCGGCGGCACACCGCCCCGGGGCGGTGCCGGGCGGTCGTCGCACGATCGGTGCGGTGTTTTCGCCGGTCGCCCGGGCGGAGCGGGGCGAAGCGGAATGCCGTCCACCGCTTGTCTCAATCCGTGGAACACGGTTGTCCGGCCGCCACGAAGGCCCGATAGCCTGCCAGCATGGCACTCGGTATCGCATCAACGCGAACGGATCGCGCACTGACGGTCCGCGAACTCCTGGCGGCCGGCAAGCGCTCCTTCTCCTTCGAGTTCATGCCGCCGCGCACCGAGGCCGGCGAGCAGAAGCTCTGGGACGCCATCCGCCGCCTCGAACCGCTCGACCCGAACTTCGTCTGCATGACCTACGGCGCCGGCGGCTCCTCGCGTGAGCGCACCGTCAACATGGTCGGCCGGATCGCCACCGAGACCACGTTGACCCCGGTCGCCCATCTGACCGCCGTCGACCACTCGATCGCGGAACTGCGCAACATCATCGGCCAGTACGCCGACCAGGGCGTGCGCAACGTCCTCGCGGTCCGGGGCGACCCGCCCGGCGACCCGCTGGGCGAGTGGGTCAGCCACCCCGAGGGCGTCACCTACGCCTACGAGCTGGTGGAACTGATCAAGGGCATCGGCGACTTCTGCGTCGGCGTCGCGGCCTCGCCCAACATGCACCCGCGCTCGACCGACTGGGACGAGGACATCCGGCACTTCGTGGCGAAGATCCGCTCCGGGGCCGACTACGCGATCACCCAGATGTTCTTCGAGGTGGACGACTACCTGCGGCTGCGTGACCGGGTGACGGCCGCCGGCTGCGAGACGCCGATCATCCCGGAGATCATGCCGGTGACCAACGCCAAGCAGTTGGAGCGCTTCCCGCAGCTCAGCGGCTCGGCCTTCCCCGCAGACCTGGAGGCCCGCCTGCGGGGGGCCATCGACGACCCGGCCGCGCTGCGGGCCATCGGCATGGAGCACGCCACGGCGATGGCCGAGCGCCTCCTCGCCGAGGGCGCGCCCGGTCTGCACTTCATCACGCTGAACCACTCGACGGCGACGCTGGAGATCTACCAGAACCTGGGACTGCACCAGCGCTGAGGCGGGACCGACCGCCGTACCGACGGCGGCAGTTCACCGGCCCGCCACCGTAGCCGCGGTGGCGGGCCCGGTCGTGTGCGGCCGGTGCCGGGGCGGCGGGAACGCGATGCGGTACCCCGGCCGTTGAACCGGTACAGTCGCCGCACACGCGCGGCGTGGACGCGCGGGTACGCGACTGGAGGTAGCGGGCGGATGGGCATCGGATACCTGCTGCTGTACGCCGCGTTGGCGGTGGTGGCACTCTGGCTGGTCGCCGAGGTGCTGCTGCAGAACCGGGCGCCGCTGCACTGGCGGGCCCTGGCCCTGGTCGGCTTCCTGGGCGTGGCCGTCGGGATGGGCCTCCAGTCGGTCGTGGTGATCGGGGCCGGCGCGGTGCTGTTCGCGGCCGGCCAGACCTTCGTCACCCTCTCGGTCAAGCGCGGCTACCGCGGCGGCTGGTCGCTGCGCAACGCCGACGGCAGCCTGCCCGGCCCGCTCGCCAAGGTGCCGCTGCTCGGCGCCCTCACCGGCGGCGCGGCCGCGGTGGCGGCCGCCGCGGCCGCCGAGGACCGGATCGGCGAGGTCAGCCCCGTCGAGGAGCCCCCGGCCGCCCGGCCGGAGCCCGAGGAGCTGCCGGAGGTGGAGCAGACCGCCGCCTTCCGGATGCAGGAGCTCGCCCAGGACGGCGTCTACGCGCCCTCGTACTACGAGCAGCACGAGCAGCAGCAGCCGCAGCAGGCGCAGGACCCGTACGCCGCCGCCTACCAGGGCGGCTACGACCAGCAGCAGTGGCAGACCCAGCAGCAGCCCGCCTTCGCCTACGACCAGCAGCAGTCCTACGGCGGCTACCAGCAGCAGGCCCAGGACCCGTACGGCTACCCGCAGCAGGGCCAGCAGCAGCAGGACCCGTACGCGGGCTACCAGCAGCAGCCGCAGCACCAGCACCAGCAGGCCTGGGACCCGAACGCCCAGGAGCAGCAGGCCCACCAGCACCAGCAGGCGCAGCAGGCCCAGCAGCAGTGGCAGCCGCAGCCGGACCCGCAGACCCAGGGCATCCCGCAGCAGCCGGTGTACGACCAGAACTACGGCTACCAGCAGCAGAACACCTGGCACCAGGGCTGACCCGCCCGCTCCGGGGGCCGTCGCCCGGCCCCGGGCCCTCGGGCTGTGCCGGGTCCTCGGGCCGTGCCGGGTCCTCGGGCCGTGCCGGGCCCTCGGGCTACGCCGGGCCGAGCAGGTTGGCGGCGATGCAGGCCGACATGCCGACGCGGGCGAGCCCGCCGCCGGGGTGGGCCGTGCCGCCGATCAGGTAGAGGCCGGGGACGGGCGACTCGTTGGCGGCCTTCAGCCAGTCGCCGTCGGCGCCCGCCAGCACGGGCAGGGCGACCGAGCCGCCCGGGGCACCGGTCTCCCGGCGGGTGTCCTCCGGAGTGCGCACGACCCGCCACAGCAGCCGCTCGCGCAGGCCCAGGCCGGCCGAGTCGGCATGGGCGAGCAGCGCGTCGGCGTAGCGGTCGGCGACGCCGGGCGCGGTCCAGTCGACGGCGCCCTGGGGCGGGACGGTCGCGGTCAGCACCACGCTCTCGTGCGCGTCGTCGGGCCGCAGCGCCGGGTCGTCCGGGCGCAGCACCTGCACGGTGGGGCGCTCGCAGAGCGGGGCGTCGAGGGCCAGGGCGCGCTCCTCGGCGGCGAGGTCGGCCGCGTGCACCACCGTGCGGTGCGCGGTGCCCTCCGGCCGGGGGCCGCGCAGGGCGAGCAGCACGCTGAACCGGCCGGGCGCGCCGGACGGCCGCCAGGTCCCGGCCGGCCGGCCCGGCCACTCGGCCAGGCCGCCGCCGAACAGCGCGCCGGCGTCCATCGAGGAGAGCACCAGGTCGGCGTCGATCCGGCCGTCCGCCGTCTCCACCCCGCGGGCCCGGCCGTCCTCGACCACGACCCGGGTGACGGGCGTGTCGAAGCGGAACTCCGCCTTGCGCAGCTCGCAGCGCCGGTGCACCGCCTCCGCCAGGGCCCGCAGCCCGCCCCGGACGTACCAGACGCCGAAGGACTGCTCCATGTACGGGAGCACGGTGGCCCCGGCGGGGGCCCGGCCCGGGAGGAAGCCGTACCGGACCGCGGACTCGAACAGCAGGGCGGTCAGGCCGGGGTGGCCGTCCAGCCGGCGGGCCGCCACGTCGTGCAGCGTCCACGGGGCCGCGCGGCGCAGCCGGGCCAGGCCGGTGCGCCGCGGGACGGGGTACGGGTCGGTGCCCAGGAAGGCCCGGTCGGCCGGGAGCGGCTCCTCCAGCAGCGGGCGGCGGGTGGCCTCCCAGACCGTTCGGCCGTCGTTCATCACGGCGCTCCAGCGGGCCCCGGAACCGGCCCCGAAGGCCGTGTCCAGGGCCTGGCTGACGCCGCCGCGGGAGGCGTTGGGCAGGGTGACGGCGGTGCCGTCGGGGAACAGGTGCCGGCTCTCCGGGTCGACCGGGGCCAGCTCCACCAGCTGTTCCAGGGGCTCCTTGCCGGTCTTCAGCGCGAGGTCGCGGTAGACCGCCGGGAGGGCGAGCAGCCCGGGGCCGGTGTCGAAGGCGAAGCCGTCGCGCTCGTACCGGCCGACCATGCCCCCGTAGGTGCCGGTCGCCTCGCAGACCGTCACCCGGTGGCCGAGGGTCGCCAGCCGGGAGGCCGCCGCGAGCCCGCTCATTCCTGCGCCGATGATGACGATCCGTGCCATGGGACCCGATCCTAGATGCCCGGGTCCGGGCCTCAGGCCCCCGGTGGGCGGGCGTAGGCGGCGCCCGGGGTCTGCGCGGCCCGGGCGGCCCTGCGCTCGCGGCGGCGGGCCCGGAAGGCGCGGATCCTGCTGACCGCCAGCCAGACCAGCAGCAGGCCGACGGCCAGGACCACGGCGGCGATCGAGGCGGCCAGCCAGGGGTGGAAGATCGCCAGGGTGACCAGGCCGGCCACCGAGAGGTCCTCCGCCATGCTGACCGCGATGTTGCTGGCCGGCTCGGGGGAGGTGTTGACGGCCATCCGCAGCGAGGCCTTCACCAGGTGGCTGACCAGCGCCGTGGTGCCGCCCATCGCGCCGGCCGCGACCTCGTTGAGCGAGCCGGGGTCGTTGCTCGCGATCAGCACGCCGACGGTGGCACCGGCGATCGGCCGGATCACCGTGTGCACGACGTCCCAGACGCTGTCCACGTACGGGATCTTGTCGGCCACCGCCTCCAGGGTGAACAGCACCGCGGCGGCGATCAGCACGTCCGTGCGCTCCAGCGCGTGCGGCACCGACTGCGCGTCGGCGAACCTGCCCAGCAGTCCCAGCAGCAGCACCACCGCGTACGCGTTGATGCCGCTGGCCAGTCCGCTGGTGAAGATCAGCGGCAGGATCGTCATGGCCTCCCCCTCGTTGCGGACCGGGCCGGTTCCGCCCGGTCCCGCCGTACCGTACCGGGACCCGGGACGCCGCGGGCGCACGCCCCGGTTCCGGGGCGGCGGGGACTGAGTACGGATACTCAGTCGCGCGGTTGAGTACGTCAGCGGATGGTCTCCGACCTGCGGAGACGGGAGAGTAGTGGCACCGGGAGGGCGGCGCGTCGGGCGCAGGCCCCGCCCGGGAGGCGGATCCTTCCGTCCCTCCGGCCGTCAGGGCCGGGGCGGAGGAGGAGGACCCGCCGCGGGGCTGGTCACGGTCCCCGCACCGCCGACACGGGGCGGCGGAGCGGGCCCGGGGGGAGACCGGCCACGGGGGAAGTTCGCGACCGCCGCCTGTGGGGGGAACGGCGGAGCGACGGCACACGGCGGCGGCGCGGAACCGGGGGAGGATCCGCGCCCGCCGCCGCTTTGCTTTCCGGATTTCCCGGCCGCCCTTTCCGGTGGCGGCCGGATTGTCAGTGGTGCCGTTCACGATGGAGGGGCACGGACCACCCGGTCCGCGCGCTGCCTCGGAACGGGGGAGACCATGACCGTCAGCCGTCCTGAGCCCGTCACCGCCCGCCTCCACTGCGCCGCCCTGCCGCACCCCCCGGGGCCGGCCGCCGGCCGCCCCGCCGGTTCGGACGTCCACCCGGTGCTGCGCCGGGTCGGCGCGCCGCCGGCCGCTCTCGACCTGCTCGTCGACGCCCACCGCACCCTCGCCCGGGCCCGCGCCCTGGAGGACCCGCTGGAGCGTTACGCCACCGCCCACCTGGCCGCGCTGCGCACGGTGGCGGCCGTCCTGGCGGTGCGCGGCCGCCCGGAGAAGAACCCGCGCCGCCGCAAGGCCATCCGCAGTGCCTGGGAGGTGCTGCCCGAGGTCGCCCCGGAGCTGGCCGAGTGGGCGCTCTACTACGGCGCCGGAGCCCGCCGCCGGGCCGCCGCGGAGGCGGGGATCCGGGGCGCGGCCTCGGCCCGCGACGCCGACGACCTGATCCGCAACTCCGCGCTGTTCCTGCGCCTGGTGGAGCGGTTGCTGGGCCTGCGGGTGGTCCCGCCCGCGCCGCGGCTGCCACTGGACGGCGACGAGCCGCCCGGCCCGCAGGCTTAAGGTGGAGGCATCCTGATCGAACTGCACGTGCCAAGGAGCCCCACCGTGTACCCGACGCGTCCCCGCAGTGCCCTGCGTACCGCCGTGGTGTGGGAGGTGGTTCGGGCAGCCCTGGAGAAGCGGGCGGCCGAGCTGGACCAGCCGGTGCTCGACGTGGTCGACACCGGCGGCGGCACCGGCAACTTCGCCGTGCCGGTGGCCAGGCTCGGCCACCGGGTCACCGTGGTCGACCCGAGCCCGGACGCGCTGTTCGCCCTGGAGCGCCGGGCCGCCGAGGCCGGCGTGACGGACCTGGTGCGCGCCGTCCAGGGCGACACCCAGACGCTGCCCGAGCTGGTCGCCCCCGGCACCGTGGACGCGGTGCTCTGCCACGGCGTGCTGGAGGTCGTGGACGACCCGGCCGAGGCGCTCGGCAGCCTGGCCGGCACCCTGCGCGAGGGCGGCCTGGTCAGCCTGCTGGCCGCCAACCGCAACGGTGCCGTGCTGGCCCGTGCGCTGGCCGGCCACTTCAACGAGGCCCGGACGGTGCTCTCCGCCGTCGACGGCCGCTGGGGCGAGCAGGACCCGATGCCGCGCCGCTTCACGGGCGACGAGCTGGGCCGGCTGGCCGAGGCCGCGGGCCTGCGGGTGGAGTCGGTGCACGGCGTCCGGGTCTTCGCCGACCTGGTCCCCGGCGTGCTGGTGGACACCGAGCCGGGCGCGCTGGAGGCGCTGCTGAGGCTGGAGGAGGCCGCCGCCGAGCAGCCCGCCTTCCACGCCGTGGCGACCCAGCTGCACCTGCTGGCCACCCTGGCCTGAGCCGGCCCGTGCGGAGCCGCCGGCGGGCTTGTCACGGAGCTGTCGCTGAGCTGCCGGCGGCCGTCGCGGAGCCGTCGCGAGACCTTTCGCCGCCGTACGGTTCGCACACCGTACGGCGGCGGTTCGCGTTCCGGCCGCCGCCCGGACGCCGTCCGTACGCCGGCCCGGTCGGCCGACCGGTTTCCGCGCACCGGAGGCGAAGCTCCCCAGGTCCGGACCGATTCCATCCGTTCGGGCACTTGTCCGTGGCGTGGCGCGTTGACACCGGTGCGGCGGTGGCCGGTCGAAGTGGCCCGTCCCACGCGGCGCAGACCACCCCGTAACGGGCCCACGGACCGTATGATCTGGGTAAAGCCGGAAAGCATGACAGCCGGATGCGTGGGGCATATGGACGACACGGGCCGGGTCCCCCGCACAGGCGTCCGACCGTGTGCCCCATGGCTGATTGGACTTGCCTCCCCGACCGGGGTGGGCGGACCGGTCGCACCCGCGACCGACGAGTAGGAGGACTCCGTGCCGCTCTCGGAGCACGAGCAGCGACTGCTCGACCAGATGGAGCGAGCGCTGTATGCCGAAGATCCCAAATTCGCGTCAGCGCTTGAGGGAACCGGGCTGCGCACTTTCACCCGTCGGCGGGTCTACCTCGCCGTCGCCGGCTTCGTGGTGGGGATCGGCCTCCTGATGGGCGGCATGGTCGTTCCGGACCAGATCTGGGTCAGCGTCGTGGGCTTCCTGGTGATGCTCGGGTGCGCGGTGTTCGCCGTGACCGGCTGGCGCCGCGGGCCCGCGTCCCAGGGCTCCGGGCCCCGACAGGCCGCCGCTCCGCGCCGCAAGGCGGGGATGATGGACCGGGTCGAGCAGCGCTGGCAGCGCCGCCGGGACGAGCAGACCGGCGGCTTCTGAGCCGTCGGGCCGCAACGCCGACCGAGACCACGGACGCCGGGGGCGGGCAGTCGAGTCGACTGCTG